>JADZCW010000198.1 GCA_020851395.1 Phycisphaeraceae bacterium | reverse complement strand
CGGGGCGGCTTCGGATTCGCAAAGAACAACGAGGAGTCCGACTACCATAAGATCAAGCAGACGCTCAACTCCGAGATCGAGCGGTACTTCCGGCCGGAGTTCATCAACCGGCTCGACGACGTGATCGTGTTCCGGCAGTTGAGCAAGGCGGACCTGGTGACGATCGTGGAGTACGAGCTGCGGAAGGTTCACCAGCGGCTCGAGGCGCAGGAGATGAAGCTCGAGCTCGAGGAGAGCGCCAAGGAGTACCTGATCGAGAAGGGCTACAACCCGGACTTCGGGGCGAGGCCGCTGCGTCGGGCGCTCGAGCAGAACGTGGAGGACCCGGTGAGCGAGGCGATCCTGCGCGGGGAGCTTCGGCCGGGCAAGATGCTCAAGATCCGCAAGGCTGAGGACCGCGAGGCCCTGGTCTTCGACGTGGTGGACCAGCCGGCGTCGACGGCGAAGGAGGAGACGCCCAAGCTGGCCGAGAGCGGGGCCGAGAGCACGTAAGGCTCGATCCGGTCGTCAGGACGTGAGAACCCAGGCCGTGGGCGCGAGCCCGCGGCTTTTTTGTCATGGCACGGGGGCAAGGAGTTCAGGCGGGGGAGCTTAGCAGGTGGTCGAGCAGCTCGTCGAGACGGATGGTCGCCACGCCGCAGGCCAGGTCGGACATGGCGTAGGGCAGGAAGAGTGTGCCGCGGTGGGCCAGCGAGCCGCAGGAGTAGACGACGTTGGGGACATAGCCCTCGCGTTCGTTCTCGAGGGGGATCAGGAGGGGATGACGGAGGACGCCGCGGATCTTGGTCGGGTCCTCGAGGTCCAGGAGCATGGCGCCGAGGCAGTAGCGGCGCATGGGGCCGACGCCGTGGGTGATCAGGAGCCAGCCCTCGGGGGTCTCGATGGGGGAGCCGCAGTTGCCGATGATCGAGAGCTCCCAGGCCTGGCTGGGGCGGGCCAGGAGGTGGGCGGACTCCCAGAAGTGGGGCATGTCGGAGACCATGATGTAGAGGTTCTGTCCGTCGATCCGGCCGCACATGACGTAGTGGCCGTCGATGCGTCGGGGGAAGAGGGCCATGCCCTTGTTCTGGGCGGCGGCGCCGTTGAGGGTGTGGACGCTGACGGTGCGGAAGTCGGCCGTCTCGAGGAGCATGGGGAGGATGCGCTGTCCGTTGAAGGCGGTGTAGGTGCCGTAGTAGGTGGCGGAGCCGTCGTCGTCGACGAAGCGGACGAGGCGCAGGTCCTCGATGCCGCGGGACTCGCTGTCGCCGCGGGGGAAGAAGACGACGCTGCAGATGTCCTGGTCGGGCTCGAGCTGGAGCTGGTAGTTCGAGCGGGCGAGCCAGAGGATCAGGGCGACGGTGTCGTGGAACCAGGGCTCGCCGGCGCGTTGGGGACGAGCGGTTTCGATGGTCTGCTGGAGCTGGGCGAGGGTGAATCGGTTGGGGAGGTCTTGGAGGAGGTGCTGGCCCTCGGGTCGGAGGCGGAGCTCGGCGAGCTTGCGGAGGAAGAGGTCGCGGTGGAAGGTCTGGTCGGGCTTGGGCCTGGCGCGGCTGATGAGCGAGGGGCTCGAGTCGATGCGGAAGCCCTGGTTGCGGCCGATGACGCCGCGGCGGAAGACGATGGACGAGACGTGTCCCTCACCGGTGGCGCGAAAGCTCATGATAAAGCGCAGCGACCCCTTGGTCAGATTGGACTGGTCGGGGTCGGGGACGATCGAGGGGTTGAACAGGGCGGCGGAGTCGATGGCGTACTCCATGGTCAGGTAGGCGCCGGCGAGGAGTCGGCGGTTCTTGGACCAGTCGCGTTGCAGGCCCAGCAGGTCGCAGGCGGCTTTGAAGTTCTGGCTGAAGATCTGAGTGATGTCGGTGTGGCGGCGGGAGAAGTCCTGCAGCACGCGGCCGAGCTCGAGGTTGACCTGGTCCTCGGTCAGCTCGCTGAGGCGGTCGAGCAGGAGCTGGGCGCCGGTGTGTCCGGCGGGGAGGAAGGGCAGGCAGATCACGCGTGAGTCGTCGCCGGTCAGGCGGATGGGAAGGCGTTTGACGGCCAGGTCGGGTTGGGTGATGGTCATGTCGGCGCTGCCAGGCGGGGGGGATGATGGGATAAGTGAGAAGGATTACGAGGCGGTCAGGGTGCCGGCGACCTGGGATTCCTTGGGCGGGGCTTCGTCGGTGGCGGCGGGCTGCTCGTCGCGGGCGAGTTGGTGGAGGGTCAGGAGGGAGATCAGCCAGGCGAGGGTGGACTCGGCGCCCTGGTTGAGGTTAGGGCCGTCGGCGTGCAGGCCGTCGCGGCATCCGCCGGTCTGGTAGTCGTAGAGCTCGGCGTGGGCGTCGTTGCGGCCGAGGAACCAGCGGAGGCAGCGGCGGGCGTCGAGGAGCCAGGACTCGTCCTGGGTGCAGCGGAAGGCCTCGGCGCAGGCCTCGATCAGGGCCATGACCTCGACGGGCTGCTGGTCGAATCGGGCGCGTGAGCCGTCGCGGGCGAGCCAGCCGTGGTTGCCGATCAGGCTGACGGACCCGTCGGGGTTGATCTGGCGGTCCAGGAGCCAACGCAGGGCGCGCAGGCCCTGCTCGACCATGGGCGTTGAGGGCAGCCACTGGCCGCTGAGGATCAGGGCGTGGGGGAGCTTGGCGTTGTCGTAGGTCAGGGTCTGCTCGGACCATGGCCAGTTGTCGTCGGTGACGGCCTGGAAGCCGGCGAAGAGGCGTGCGGCGAGGGTCTCACGTGCCCTTCGGACGCGGCTGTCGCCGCCGAAGCGTCGGAGGTAGGCGTGCAGTCCGACGAGGGCGAAAGCGATGGCGCGCGGGGAGGTGAGATTCTCGGCGGCGTCGAGGGCCTGGTGGAGGAGTCGGGCGGCCAGGTGCAGGCCGGCCTGGTGGGGGGCGAGGTGTGTGGCGACGCCGAGGGCCCAGATGGCGCGGCCCTGGACGTCCTGGCTGCCGGTCTCCTCGAGCCACTGGCGGTCGTAGGACATGAAGTTGCGGAACTGGCCGGTCTTCTCGTTCAGGGCGTGGTGGACGAAGGAGAGGTAGCGGTCAGCCAGGGGGAGGACGGACGCGTCGCCGACGAGGTCGTGGTGCATCAGGACGGCGATCAGGGCGCGGGCGTTGTCGTCGAGGCAGTAGCCGTGGCGGCGGTCGGGGGCGGCGTAGATGGCGTGCTGGAGGATGCCGGTGTCGTCGCTGAGGCGTTTGAGGTGGGTGAGGCTGACCTCGGGCAGGTGGGCGGGTTCGCGTTCGGGTCGGCGTGGAACCGGCGTGCGGATGCGGCCGGCGGCGCGGTGGGTCACGATGCCGCGCAGGAGGTCCAGGTGTTCGCGGGCGACCTGATCCCAGCACATGGGTCGGGTGAAGTCGTAGGCGCGGCGGCCGATGTCGCGGCGGAGCTGGGGGTTGTCGAAGAGGTGGCTGACCTGGCGGGCGAGGTCGGCGGCTTTGCCGAAGTCGAAGAGCAGGCCGCGCTCCTGGTCGAGCATCTCCTGGGCGTAGCGGTAGGGGGTGGAGACGACGGGTCGGCCGGCGCCCATGGCGTAGCTGAGGGTGCCGGAGGTGATCTGCTCGCGGCCGGGGTAGGGCGTGACGTAGACGTCGGCGGCGGCGAGGAAGCGGTGCAGCTCGGGGCGGGTGACGAAGCGGTTGTGGAACAGGACGTGATCGCGGACCCCGAGCTGGTCGACGAGCTGCTCGAGGGCGTCGCGGTAGGCGTGGCCCTCGCGGCGGACGATCTGGGGGTGGGTGGCGCCGACGATGCAGTACAGGGCGTCGGGGTGGCGATCGACGATGGCGGGCAAGGCGTTTAGGACAAGCTCGATGCCCTTGCCGGGGGAGAGCAGGCCGAAGGTTAAGAGGACCTTGCGGCCGTCGAGGCCGAGGAGTTTCTGGGCCTCGGCGGGCTCAACGGGGGGGAGGTCGGGGATGCCGTGGGGGATGTAGGCGAGCTTTTCGGCGTGGATTTCGTAGGTTTTTTCGAGGATGCCCAGGCCGGTGCGGCTCATGACGACCAGGCGGTCGCAGAGTTCAGCCATGTCGCGGAGGGTGCGTCGCTGGCCGGCCGAGGGCTCGGAGAGGACGGTGTGCAGGACGGCGCTGACGGGCATGCGGGCCTGCTGGGCGAGGCCCAGGACGTGGCGGCCGTCGGCGCCGCCGAAGATGCCGAACTCGTGCTGGATGATCAGGGCGTCGAACTGGTTGATGTTCAGGAGCTCGGCGGCGGTGAAGTAGTCGCGCTGCTCCTGGGCCTGGATCTGGAAGATGACCTCCGGGGGGTAGGCCTGGGCGTCGTGGCCGTCGTCGAGGGCCAGGACGCTCACGCGGCCGGGGGCGATCTCGGGCAGGAGGGCGGT
>JADZCW010000197.1 GCA_020851395.1 Phycisphaeraceae bacterium | reverse complement strand
GCCACCTTCGCCAAGGGCCACGGCTTCGGCGGCCACGCCTGGCGCTACACCCTGCCCGGCCACGGCATCGCCCGTTGGACCAAACTCCTCGCCCAGCTCAAGGACGCCGGCTACCAGGGCTTCGTCAGCGTCGAACTCGAGGACGAAAACTTCAACGGCACGGAAGAGGGCGAGAAACGTGGCCTGATCGCCTCCCGCGACTTCCTCGTCGGCGTCTGACGCCTCACACCGCCCGCCGAGTCTCCACCTCGATCGGCCTGCCTGCGCCTCCATCACGGAAGATCACTTCCTCGTCGTCGAAGACGAAGCTCATCTCGTCCGGCCGCCCCAGATGGGATGCCACGCGCTGCTTGAGCGCCGGGTCCAGGAAGTCCTCCACCACAACCCACGCCCCCTTGCCCGACCGATGCTCCGCCCTCGCCCCCAACGCCGTCGGCGCCAGATGCGGCGGTGTCACCACCGTCAGCCCCTGCTGCACAAGTGATTCCAGCGTCGCCAGGCAAGCCGAACTGATCATCTTCCCCGTCAAGAACACCACCTCCGCGCCCTCGTACAACCTCGGCTCCGACGCCAGATGGTCATACACCGCCACACTTCTCGCCGGGAAGAAGAACCTGAACGGCACCCCCTTGTACCCCTCCGCATGCCACGTCAGCCCCGTTGCCGGGATCGTGCCATGGCTAAGCAGATGCCACAGCCGATGCCACGCCCGCGTCTGCGCATCCGGCAGCAGGTTCGACGCCCCATACAAGGTCCCCGTGATATACCCCTTCCGGGGGACCTGCCCCCAGTCGCTGTCCGGGAAGCGCACGATCACGATCCTAGGCCGGAAGTTCTTCGCCGCGATCTTCGGCGATCGCGGGTTCGCCGGCAGATAGTCCTTGATGAACCGCCGTGTCACCTCACCCCACGGCGACAGCTCGATCGCATCGCCTGCCCCCACGCGGTAGAGCGCGTCCTTGAAGTTGATGTTCTCCACGTAAGCGAAGTCCGCCCCCGTCCAGTGCGAGAACAGCATGGACGACGTCAGTTCCTCCGGGGGATGTCCCGGCCAACCCGGCAACACACCCCACAGGTCCAGGCACGCCCCATACTTCACCCCGTACTGACGCACCGCCCCGAGCGTCGTCGCCGCCGCCACCGGCGTGACCGTCTCCTTCATGTACTTGGGCATCGGCGTCATCCCTACCCGCGCGAACAAACTCATGAGCACCGGGAACACCTGCTCCGTCGCCACGATCCTGTTGGCCGACGCCAGCCCCGGGTAATGCCGCTCGATCATCGCCCGCAGGTTGTGCAGGTTCCCCTCGTAAGCCTCTTCCAGGCTGAGCCCCTCGGCATCGAAGAAATGCGGCCGAAAGCCCCCATGCTTCTCAGCCCCGTTGGTCACCCACACGCCATTGCACGTCCAATGCTCCGCCTCGTCGTAGCACACCCCCTCGAATCCCCGGAAGCTCTCGCACGTCCGCACCCACTCCTCCGTGGGCTGAAAGAAATGCCCCGGTCGTCGGTACGGACCGCCCGCGTCCCTCGGCGCCGCCGGCCGCTCCGTGTTCTCCTGATTGACAACAAAGCCCTTGCCCGACACGTCCGACCACGCCCCGAGCGACGCCACGTCCTCGACCTTCGCTGACCCATAGACGTGGTGCATCAGGAACTCGAAGCCCATCGCCTCGATCGCCCGCCGCATCGCCGCGTCCTGGTAGACGTGCCGCTTCTTGCCCGCGTCATCGACGCCCATCACCACCCGGCCGCTGTTCTGCAAAGCCATCGCCAACTACTCCAGCCTTCCCGTGTTTTTTCAAGATCACCGGCCGCCGGACGCCAGCCGCCCGCGCGCCATAGCCGCCGCCAGGCGGATCGCCGCCTTCATGCTCCCCGGGTCCGCCAGGTTCTTGCCCACGATGTCGAAGGCCGTCCCGTGGTCCACGCTGGTCCGGATGATCGGCAGCCCCAGCGTCACGTTCACCGCCTCCTCGAACCCCAGCAGTTTCACCGGGATCAGACCCTGGTCGTGGTACATCGCCACCACCAGGTCGTACTTCTTCCCGTGCACCGCCTGGTGAAAGATCGTGTCAGCCGGGAAGGGCCCGTGCGCGTCGATCCCGTGGTGCCTCGCCATCTGAATCGCCGGCTCGATCACCCGCTTCTCCTCGTCCCCGAACCGCCCGTTCTCCGACGCATGCGGATTCAGTCCGCACACCGCCACCCGCGGACTGGCGATCCCCATCTTCACGCACGCCTGATGCCCCAGGTCGATCGGGTCAAACACGCACCCGATGGTGAGCAAATTCCTCACCTCCATCAGCGGCACGTGCACCGTCGCCAACGCCACCATCAGTTTCGGCGAGCTGAACATCATCACCACGCGCTTGGCTTTGGTCCGATGGGCCAGGAACTCCGTGTGCCCCGGGAACCGGCAGCCCGCCATCAGCCAGCTCTCCTTGCAGATCGGCCCGGTCACCATCGCGTCGATCCGCGTCGGGTCGCCGAAAGGCTTCTGCGCCGCCGCCGTGGCGTCCTCGAGGAACCGCAGGCTCGCCTGCCCCCCTTGCTTGCTTGGTTTGGCCACCGACTGGCCCAGGATTGAGTACTCGTCGTAGTCCAGCACCACCACGTCGTGCACGAGCTCATACTCCGCCCGTGACGAGTCGTGCTGCAACCGCCACCAGAAGGGGTCGATCTCCGCCAGGTCCGCCGCGTAGCTGATGATCTCGTTCATCCCGTAGATGACGAACCGCCCCAGCGCCCGGATCGCCGGGTCCGCCAGGGCCTTGACCGTCACCTCCGCGCCGACGCCCGCGGGATCGCCCATGCTGATCCCGATCACCGGCCGGTCACCGACGAGTCGCTGGGATGGGCTCATTTCCGTCATGACAACATGTTAACCCCCCACCGCGGTCCGCTGCACACACCCGCCCTCCGGCGTACCATGGTGGCCATGAGTTCCGCCACGAATCCCGTCGCCGTCATCGGCGTCGGCCGCATGGGCGGCCACCACGCCCGCATCCTGAGCACCCTTGCCGGTGCCCGGCTCGTGGCCGTCGTCGACCCCGACGCCGCCCGCGCCGATGCCATGGCCCAGAAGTACAACTGCCAGGCCTGCGCCTCGATCGACCAGCTCCTGACCCTGACACCCAAGGTCAAGGCCGCCGTCGTCGCCACGCCCACCGCCTTCCACCACGCCACCGCCAGCGCCCTAATCGACCGCGGCGTGCACTGCCTTGTCGAAAAGCCTCTCGCCGCCACGCCCCAGCTCGCACGCCAACTCGCAGAGGGTGCCGCGGCCCGCAACATCATCCTCCAGGTCGGCCACACCGAGCGTTTCAACCCCGCCGTGCAGGCCGTCCTGACCATGACCCTGCCGCCGAGGTTCATCGACGTCCACCGCGTCAGCCCCATGACCTTCCGCTCCCTCGACGTCGGCGTCGTCCTGGACATGATGATCCACGACCTGGACATCGTCCTGACCCTGGCCAAAAGCCCCCTGACGCGCCTCGACGCCACGGGCGTGGCCGTCATCGGCCCCCACGAGGACGTCGCCCAGGCCCGCCTCGAATTCGAGTCCGGCTGCGTGGCCAACCTCACCGCCAGCCGCCTGGCCCTGCGCACCGAACGACGCCTGCGCCTCTTCAGCGAGGAGGGCTTCGTCAGCCTCGACTACCAGAACCGTGACGGCGTGATCATCCGCCGCTCCGACAACCAACAGGCCCTGGACGAGGTCCGCCAGGCCCTCTCGCAGGGCCAGCCCCTCTCGGGCATGGACTATAGTTCCATGGTCAAGGTCGACCGCCTGAACCTCGCCCCCGACGCCGTCAAGCAGGACGCCCTGACCGCCGAGCTGACCAGCTTCCTCCAGGCCGTCGCCCAGGGCACGCCGCCCGTCGTCGACGCCTGGGCCGGCCTGGCCGCCGTGGAGACCGCCCACAAGATCGTCGAAACCCTCAAGTCCCACCGCTGGGAGAAAAGCATCCGCCCGGTCATCCCCTGAGCGTGCCCGCTCCCCCGACCGCCCGACATGGACCTGCCCCTCGCGGACATCCTCCTCTTGAGCCTGCTGCCGCTGCTCCTGGCCGCCAGCGCCGTCTGCTCGGCCAGCGAGACCGCCCTGTTCTCCCTGACCGGCCACCAGCGGCTGCGCTTCTCCCGCCAGAACCACCTCGCCGCCCAGGCGGTGATGAGCCTGCTCGCCCGCACGCGCGATCTCCTGATCACACTGCTGCTGAGCAACATGCTCATCAACACCAGCTATTTCGTCGTCAGCACCGTCCTCTTGATCCGTCTTCAGGAGCGCGGCCGTCTCTCAACTACCATCGCCAGCGCTCTGGGGCTTGCCGCTCTGCTGGCCCTGATCCTCCTGAGCGAAGTCCTGCCCAAGCTCGTGGCCGCAAGAATCCCCACCACCATCGCCGCGCTCGTGAGCATCCCCCTGCTGGTCGTGCATCGTGCCATCGCCCCGCTACGGGTCTTCTTGCGCAGCATGGTCATCACCCCCCTCTCACGCCTGCTCGCCCCCGCCGGCCGGCCCTCGGCGCTCTCCGGCGCCGAGCTGGCCAAGCTCCTGGAGCTCTCGGCCGAGCGCGGCGTCATCGACCCCCAGGAAGAAGACCTGCTCCAGGGCGTCCTGTCCCTCTCGCGCCTGCGCGTCCGCGACCTGATGACCCCCCGCGTCGACATCGACGCCTTCGACCTTCGCCGCCCGCCGGGCGAACTACTCGAACTCTTCCAGAACACGCGACTCAGCCGCGTGCCCGTCTACCAGGGCGACCTCGACCACGTCGTCGGCGTCGTCTACGCCCGCCAGGCCCTGCTCAAAAAGCCCGCCACGCCCCCGGAAGTGCGCAAGCTCATCCGCCAGATCAGCTTCGTCCCCGAGCTGACCCGCGCCGACCAGTTGCTCATCCAGTTCCGCAAACGCGGCACGACCATCGCCATCGCCGTCG
>JADZCW010000196.1 GCA_020851395.1 Phycisphaeraceae bacterium | reverse complement strand
TCGTGGGGCATGAACCAGACGATCGCGCCGGTGCGTGTCACGGGCGATCCGCGGTGTGATGAACTGCAGAAGAGGCTCGATACGGAGATCGCGGAGCCGACGCTGACGTTCGGCGGGGACAACACTTACGACCCGGACAACATCCAGGACATCCTGCACAACCTGCGCGTGCTCGGTTGGGCCACGTGGTCCGTGCCCCCGGAGCTTCGTAAGCAGAGGTTCGCCAATCTTGAGCGAGAGCTGCACACGATGCGGCCGGATCAGTATTCGCTTGAGGTTGAGCCGGTGTCGGGCCAGCGTTACCGGTGGCAGAAGGACCTCTGGGGCGGCGGGGCCACGGCGGTGGACATCGAGTGGTACAACGGGATGCAGCTGGCGGGGCTGTGGGCGGGGTATTTCTACAGCGGGGATGAAGAGACATTTCTCGCCAAGGTCCGGGCGCGGTGGGAGATCGTGCAGGACCTATTGCGTTACTTCGAGATCTTCGACGATTGGCCGACGGGGCTGACGTACACGGCGCTGACGCGCAAGTGTCTCTGGTTCGACGGGTTCAACTTCGTCTGGCAGGGCGTGTGCGGGGCGGCGAGGTTGGCGAGGATCGTCGGCGACGACGAGACGGCTGACCGGGCGGAGCTGCTGGCGGCGCGCTACTCGCTGGCGCGCTCGGCGGCGTGGTTCATGCTGCCCTACACGGACCGGCACGACGGCTTCCACAAGCAGGTCAAACAATTGCAGACCGGGGCGCAGATGATCGAGGTCGGGCCGCAGTCGCCGGGGATGGGGGTGGCGGGCTTCGTCGAGAAGCGAGGCGTGACCGTCGGGCCGTGGTACGACCCGGGGAACATGATCGGCTACCTGGTGCCCGAGCAGCTGATCATGCAGATGTCGATTCCGGGGGTGCTCGAGATGATGCGGCGGGGGCAGTACGAGTTCCTGCCGCTGCACCAGCTGGACTGGAACTACCGCTTCCACCGCACGCCCGACGGCAAGGGTCCGAGCAAACCGCACTGGCTCTATCCGTCGCACTCGCACTTCTACCACCTCGACCCGCAGCTCTTCGTGCGATCGATCCTGCTGCGCGAGCCGTTGGACACGCTCTTAAGCTACACGGCGGAGCTGACCGGGCCGGTGATGGAGTGCTACCTGGTGGCGCGGTCGCCGATGGTGCTGTTCCCGACGGACGTGAGATTCCGGGGGGTGACGTTCGATGCGGCGGCGGGCGAGCTGGTGGTGCAATTTGAGGCGTCGGAGGGCGTGAGGGCGGCGATGGAGGTGGTGTTTGAGCGGTCGGTGACGGGCGTCGAGGGGGCGGCGTGGGAGACCGGGGGGGGGCGTGCCCGGGTGACGCTTGAGGGCGGCGAGGGTGTGAAGACGGTCAAGATGCGCTTTGGCGGCCAATCGTTCGCTCAGAAATGATATAAGAGCTATACTGATGGGCTTGCCTGAGCGGGTGGGGTTTGTCTTTTGAGGCTGTTTGACGGCGCCTGGCGTCGCGTCGCTTCATCCCTGCCCCCGCCGTTTACTCCTACCCCCCTGCCGTGACCGCCTATGGCCCGCCAGAACATTCGTAACGTTGCGATCATCGCCCACGTCGACCACGGCAAGACGACCCTGGTGGACCAGCTGCTGCGCCAGAGCGGGCAGTTCCGCCAGGGGGAGCTGTCGGGCGAGTGCATCATGGACTCGAATCCGCTCGAGCGCGAGCGGGGGATCACCATCCTGGCCAAGAACTGCGCCATCGAGTACACGGATCGTTCGGGCGATCGTTACCACATCAACATTGTCGACACGCCCGGGCACGCGGACTTCGGCGGCGAGGTCGAGCGCGTGCTGAAGATGGCCGACGGCGTATTGCTGTTGGTTGATGCGCTCGACGGGGTGATGCCGCAGACGCGGTACGTGCTGGCCAAGGCGCTGGCGTCGGGGCTGCGGCCGATCGTGGTGATCAACAAGATGGACCGGCCCGAGGCCCGGCCGCAGGGCGTGCTCAACGAGGTGTTCGACCTGCTGGTGGACTTGGGCGCGGACGACCACGCGCTGGACTTCCCGGTGGTGTACGCCTCGGGGCGCGACGGGTGGGCGAGCATCGACATGGAGAATCTGCCGGCGCCGGGGACGGTGGACATCCACCCGCTGTTTGACGCGATCATCAAGCACGTGCCGGTGCCGAACCTTGACGCCGAGGCGCCGCTACAGGTGCTGATCACGCAGCTGGATTACAACGACTACGTGGGGCGCATCGGGATCGGGCGGGTGTTTGCCGGGACGCTGCACGCGGGGGCGAACGTGGCGGTGATCGACCGTCACGGTCAGCGGACGAACCAGAAGATCGGGCAGCTGTATCAGTTCGAGGGGCTCGGCAGGCACGAGGTCGAGCACATCGACGTCGGGGACCTGTGCGCGGTGGTGGGTCTGGACAAGGTGGACATCGGCGACACGATCGCGGACTTCGACAACCCGGTGGCGTTGCCGGCGGTGCATGTGGATGAGCCGACGCTGAACATGACGTTCCGGATCAACGACGGGCCGTTCGTGGGCAAGGAGGGCAAGTACGTCACGAGCCGGCAGCTCCGCGAGCGGCTGATGAAGGAATTGCAGTCGAACGTAGCGCTGCGCGTCGAGGAGCGCGGGGACGAGTTCATCGTCTCGGGGCGCGGGCTGCTGCACCTGGGGATCCTGCTGGAGAACATGCGTCGGGAGGGGTATGAGCTGTGCGTGGGCAAGCCGCAGGTCATTTACCACATGGACCACGGGCGGCGGCTCGAGCCGATCGAGATCCTGATGATCGACACGCCGACGCCGAGCGTGGGGTCGGCGATGCAGCTCTTGGGCGATCGACGGGCGGAGATGGTCAAGATGGACCGGCGCGGGAGCCGGACGATGCTCGAGTTCACGATCCCGGCGCGGGGGCTGATCGGGCTGCGCAGCCGGCTGCTGACGGCGACGGCGGGCGAGGCGATCATGCACCACCGCTTCGACTCCTACGGGGAATTCCGCGGGCCGATCGGGGGGCGGAACAACGGGGTGATGATCGCCACGGAGACGGGGCAGGTGACGGCCTACGCGCTGGACCAGCTGGCGGATCGGGGGGCGATGTTCGTCAGCCCGGGTGAGCAGGTGTACGAGGGGCAGGTCGTCGGCGAGCACTGCAAGGACAACGACATCGTGGTCAACGCGGTGCGGATGAAGAAGCTGACCAACATGCGGGCGGCGAGCAAGGACGCGACGGTGGTGCTCAAGCCGGCGAGGAAGCTGGCGCTCGAGGCGGCGTTGGAGTACATCGAGCTCGACGAGCTGGTCGAGCTGACGCCGCAGTCGATCCGGATGCGGAAGATCGGGCTCAAGGAGGCGGACCGTCGGCGGGACGCGCGGCGGTACGCGTCGGTGGAAGTCTAAGGCCAATTGTCAGTTGAATGAGGATGTGGACGCGGCGATCTTCGATCGCCCGTTGAACATTTCGCGCTGACAAGGGGAGTTAACTTCCGGGGGAAATGCCGGCGACTGGACTCGAACCAGTGACCTAGGGCTTATGAATCCCTCGCTCTAACCAACTGAGCTACGCCGGCTTAGGGGCGGGCGAGACGGTCATTTTCGGGCCGCGATCGCCTGCGTGTGCAGAAGATTTATCCTACCACTGTGGCGTGGATTGGCAAGCCAACGGGGCCGCGGGCGGGCGGACCTGGGGCAGTTTCCGGGCCTGCCAGCGTCGATAGACGCGATCCGCTGTGTTATCGGGCGCAGGCGGGGTGAGATTCACGGCTGATGCGCGGGCGGGCCGATATGCCGGGTAGTCAGGAAGGTCCGACATGCTCCGCGATCCCGGTCAAGAGCCCATGCGGTGTTGCCCGTTCATCGACCGGGAGGACCCCCGGTGCGCGGCCCATTTTTCACTTCCGAGGCTGGCCCAGGCGTTCGGGATCTGCGTCAACGACTACGCGAGCTGTGCGACCTATCGGGAGCTCTGTCTTGAGCGGCCAGGCAGCCAGATCGTCCTCCGCATCAAGGGCCAACCGCTCGCGGGTTTCGCCGCCGGCTGACGGGGCGCGGGCGGTGATCGCCAGGCCGGCCGAGACCGAGTCGATGCCGGCGGCGTTCGAGGGGCCGCTCAAACAATTCCTCAGCTACTGCAAGGTCGAGTGCGGGTTCGCGCCGGCGACGCTGCGCGCCTACGCAACGGACCTGGTGGAGCTGCAGACGTTCCTGGCCGGGCGCGGTGACGCGGACTGGTCAAGACTCGACGCCCAGCGGCTGACGGATCACCTGATGGCGTTGCACGAGCGGGGGCTGGCGGTCAGCTCGATCGCGCGGCACGTGGCGACGTTCCGGGTGTTCGGGCGGTTCATCGAGTGGGCGCGGGTGGTCAAGCACGACCCGGCGGAGCAGTTGCAGCAGCCCAAGCTGTGGCAGCGTGTGCCGTCGGTGCTCGGGGCGAGCCAGGTGCAGGCGCTGCTGGCGGCGCCGCGGGCCACGAACACGCTGAGCCTGCGGGACGTGGCGATTCTGGAGATGCTCTACGCAGGGGGGTTGCGGGCGAGCGAGCTGGCGGACCTGGACATTGACCGGCTGCACATGGAGCTGGGGGTGGTGCGGGTGCTGGGCAAGGGCAATCGCGAGCGGGTGGTGCCGCTGGGCAAGCCGGCGCTGGCGGCGGCGCAGAAGTACCTGCGGGAACTGCGGCCGAAGCTGCTGCGTGCGGACCGGCCGACACAGCGGCTGTTCCTGTCGCGGACGGGGCTGCCGATCACGCGGATCGTGGTCTGGCAGGTGGTCAAGCGCTGCGCCCACGCGGCGGGGCTGCGGGACGTGCACCCGCACACGCTGCGGCACTCGTTCGCCACGCACCTGATCGCGGGGGGGGCGGACCTGCGGATGGTGCAGGAGCTGCTGGGGCACTCGAACATCAAGACCACGCAGATCTACACGCACGTGGACCGGTCTCGGCTGAAGCAGGTGATCAGCCAATTTCATCCCCGGGGATGATCGTCGGGGTATCATGTGAGAGCGGAAGGGATCCGCACGTGGGGATCATGCATGCGGTGCAACATTGACGCGCACGGCCGATCGGTGCGACTGGCGACAGGGTTGGTGGCCCTGGCGGCGGGGTTCATCCTGATCATTTACGCGCGACGGGGGATCTTCGGCGACGCGTGGGCGTGGCCGATCGGGATCTTCCTCGTGATCGTCGGCGGGTTCGCGATGTTCGAGGGGTATGTCGGGTGGTGCGCTCTGCGGGCGATGGGGATCCGGACGAAGGTCTAGGCCGTCGGAGCCGCACCATCCGGCCGACGTCGGCTGATCAATCACTTCTCTTCGATGCGCAGGGACTGGCTCTGGACCTGATCGCGCATGGTCTGGGAGAAGCTGCGGCCCTCCATCTTGACCTGGGTCTGGATGACGGTCAGGCGGTTCTGGTTGCGGCCGACGGCCAGGCCGAGGGAGAGGTCCCACATGGTCTGCCCCTGGGCGGAGCCCTCCTGGAGCTTGACGTCGATCTTGGCGCCCGCGGGGAGATGGGGCGGCTTCTTGGGTTCGAAGCGGATCTTGGCGGCGGAGGTGACGGTGGCCACGGGGATGGAGGCGATTGGCTCAACGCCGGCCAGCTCGTAGCGCTGGTCGAGGGTGAAGACGCCGGCCTCGTGGGTCGAGTCGTAGGCGAAGCTCCAGCTCTTGCCGACCGAGGCGTCGGCGGGGGCGGCGGGGATCAGGGCCAGGTCGTAGGCGTTCTCGATGAAGTCGCGCTCGTCGATCGACTCGGCCAGCTCGGGCCCGACGGCGCGGCGGATCTTGTCGACGCCGGTGACCTTGCCGACCGTGCCGTCGGCGGCGACCGAGAGCTTGACGGGGTTCTCGGTCATGGCGCGCAGGACGGTGTGCAGCTCGGCCGGGTCGCCCTGGCTCTGACGGCTGTCGACGACTTTCTTATCGCCCTGGCCGCTGAGCGTGACCTTGATCCAGTCCATGGTCATGGTGCACTCGGCTGAGCCGTCGGGGCGGACGGAGTCGACGCGCCAGGTGGACTGGCCCTCGATGAGCATCTGGTGGCTGGCGGAGTTGGACCGGCCGTCAAATTCGAAGGTCTGCTGGACGTCGCGCCGGGTCCAGAACTCGTAGCGGGCGGTCTGGCCGGCGACGAACTTGGGGCGGAGGTTGATGGGCTGGTCGTCGGGCTGGGCGACGGCGGGAAGGGCCGACAGAGCGGTGATGGCCAGCCACAGCGTGAGGCTCAGCGTGCGCGGCAGGGATGCGGTCCGGGGGAAGGTTCTCATGGATGACTCCTTCGTCGAGCCGCCCCGGGGGGCGGTGCGAGCCGTTAAAAGGATAGGTCCCAGACACCCATCTGGGGCTGGACGGCGTCGGCGGCGGGGTGCTTGAGCCACTGCACGCGGGTGAGCCGCCAGGGGGTCGGCTGACCCTCCGAGCCGGAGGGATCGCGTCGCCAGGTCAACTGCCAGCGGGTCCGCATCGGGCGACCCGGGGCCGGGCCGCGCGTGAAGTGGCTGACGAGGTCGATCTGACAGAGGCCCACGTCGGGGCCGGTCGTGCCGGCGGCGAGGATGTCGAGCTTGTGCCGGGCGATGGTGTAGCGCTGGTCGAGGGTGTCGATGACGCGGAGCATCTGGGGGACGGTCAGCCAGGCGTCGCCGTCGGGGCCCAAGAGCACGGCCTGGGGATCGAAGATGGACCGCAGCGTCCCGGGGTTGACCGGGCCGGCGGCCCGGACGAGCTGGCGGGTACGGTCAATCAGTTGCTCGCGGGAAGTATGGACCAGGACGGCCAGCAGCGGCGTGCCCAGGCAGCCGATCAACACCACGCCCAGGGCGGTCCAGGCGAGTGAGCGGCGGCCGACTTGGCGGTTGAGCCACATCAGCGTGCCGGCGATCAGCGCGGCGACGGCGGCGATGGGCCAGGGATTCTCGAGAAAGAAGTGCGCCCAGAACGATGCCGGGGCGATCGACGACGGGCTCATGGGTGGCCATCATAACGGCACGGACCAGGGGCGGCGACGGCTTGTTGAGCCAAATTCACGCGGAGCAGAAGACGGGTGACCGACGTTCAGACGCCCCCTTCAAGGGCCGGCGGCTACTGTTCCGATAACCAGACACAGCCGACATGAGTCCTCTCCCTGACCACAACACCATCTGGCAGGCCAACCTCGCCCACATCCGGCGGATTGACGCGGATTTGGCGAGGCGTCTGGAGGCGGCTACGCCGGCAAAGCTGACGTGGCAGACGTCGCGGCAGGGACCGCTGAGCGCGGCGATCGAACCGGAAGGGGATGCGAGCGTGAATGGCACATCGTCTCCTGCCGGGGGTCGGCCGGTCTGGTTGGCCAGCCGGTTTGACCCGCTGGCTGAGGCGCAGCAACTGCTCTCGGGCGTGGACCTGCAGAAGCACGCGACGGTCATCTTCCTGGGGCTGGGGCTGGGCCATCACGTGGCGGAGCTGGCGAAGAAGGCCAGCTCGGGCACGCTGATCATTGTGTATGAGCCGGACCTGTCGCTGCTGCGGGCGGTGCTTGAGAAGATCGACCACACGGCGTGGCTGGTCCGGGGCAACCTCATCCTGGCGGACGACCGGGTGGACCGGCCGGCGATCCTGACCCGGCTCGAGGATCGCATCAGCGTGCTGACGCTCGGGACGGTGCTGGTGACGCACCCGCCGACGCGGCAGCGACATGGGGCGAAACTGACGGCCTTCGGGGCGATGATGGCGGAGGTGGTGGCCTACTGCCGGACGCACGTGGCGACCGGGATGGTCAACGCGACGCGGACGGTCGAGAACTTCGTCTTCAACATCGCCCATTACGCCGGCGGGGCGGACACCAACGAGCTGCACAACCTGGGGAGAGGTGTGCCGGCGGTGTGCGTCAGCGCGGGGCCAAGCCTGGCGAAGAACGTGAACCTGCTGCGCGATCCGGCGGTGCGGTCGCGGGTGATCGTGATCACGGCGCAGACGACGCTGCGGCCGCTGCTGGACCGGGGGATCGAGCCGGACTTCGTCACGGCGCTGGATTATCACGAGATTTCCAGGCGATTCTACGAGGGGCTGCCCCCCCTTCCGGGGGTGACGCTGGTGGCGGAGCCGCTGGCGAATCACACGATCCTCGAGAGTTTCCCGGGGCCGGTGCGGCTGACGCAGAGCCAGTTCCTCGACCGGCTGCTCGGGGGCGAGGCCCGGCCGCGTGTGGGGGTGCCTTACGGGTCGACGGTGGCGCACCTGTCGTTCTATCTGGCGCAGCACCTCGGGTGTGATCCGATCATCCTGATCGGGCAGGACCTGGGGTTCAGCGATGGGCTCTACTACTGCCCGGGGACGGCTATTCATCAGGTCTGGGCGGGCGAGTTCAACCGGTTCAACACCGTCGAGATGATGGAGTGGCAGCGGATCGTGCGGCACCGGCGGAACCTGCACCGGCTGACCGACATCCACGGCCGGCCGTGCTTCTCGGACGAGCAGATGCAGACTTACCTCAAGCAGTTCGAGAAGGACTTCGGTGAGGCGAAGCAGACGGTGATCGACGCGAGCGAGGGCGGTCTGCCCAAGGCGCACACGACGCGGATGACGCTGCGCGAGGCGATCGAACGGCACGCGACGCGACCCGCACCGGCGATCCCCAGGCCGGCGATGCGACTGGACGTCGGGCGTCTGACGCGGGCGGGCCGGGTGCTGCGGCAGCGGCGGCGGGAAGTTGAGGAACTGCGGAAGATGGCGGAGAAGACCGCGCCTGCACTGACGCAGTTGGTCGACTGCCCGCCGGAGTCGCCGCGCTACCAGAAGCTGATCGCGGAGGTGACCAAGAACCGCAAGCGGGTCGATGCGGAGTTAGGGGCGGCCCTGGGGCTGGTCAGCGAGTTGAACATCCTCGGCGCCTTCCGGCGGGCGAGGATGGACCACGCGATCTCCAACGACGACAGCAAGGGCAAGCTGGTCAAGCAGATCCAGCGTGACCTGTCGAACGTGGAGTTGCTGTCCGAGGCGTGCACGGAGATGCTCAAGATCCTCGACCCGGGGCAGGAGCGGCTGGCCGAGGCGCTGCGGCGATGCGAGGGTCAGGCCGCGGAGGCGGTGGTCGCGACGGAGGGGGAGGCATGAGCAAGGTGATCGGGCTGGTCGTGGCCGACGCGCAGCGCACGCCGCTGGGGCTGCCCTCACAACTCGGGGCACGCGTGGGTGGGCGGACGGTGCTGGGGCACACGCTGCACCGGCTGGCCCGCGTGCGCGAAGTGAGCCAGATCGTCGTGGCGCATCCGGCGGGGCAGGACCTCGAGCCCCTGCTCGGGGGGGAGAAGATCGACAAGCCGGTGAGCTATTTCCCCGTGGCGGCGGAGATGCACGCGGTGGACAGGTTCGCGGCCTGGCGGCGATCGGCGCGCAAGTGGGCGATCGAGTCGTGGCGCGGCGGCCTGGGCGCGATGACGTGCTACGACGAGCTGCTGCCGGTCGAGCCGCTGCTCGAGGCGATCAAAGCGCATGCGGCGGAGGCGGCGCTGCTCATCGGTGGGGACTGGATGATCCATGACCCGGAGCTGGCCGACGCGGTGATGGCGTTGCACCTGCGGTTCGCGCAGGGCATGCCGATGGTCTTCACGCAGGCGGCGCCGGGGCTGTGCGGGATCGCGATCAGCCCGGAAATCCTCGAGCAATTACGGCAGGCGTCGGGGGGGACATTCGGGGCGGTTCTCGGCTATGACCCGCAGCGGCCGCAGCAGGACCCGATCGGGAAAGATGTCTGCGTGCAGGCGCCGCCGGCCGTGCGCGATTGCGGGCGGAGAATGATCGCCGACACGCCGGCGGGGATGCGGATGTTCGCGTGGCTCGAGGAGAGAATGGGTGATGATCTTCTGAGGGCATCCGCGGGACGGCTGGCTCAAGAGATCGTGGATGCAGGGACGGAGGTTCGAGAATCGTGGCGAGCGCTGCCGCGGGACGTGACGCTGGAACTGACGCCGCGCCGGCCGGCGATGGGGCCGATCACGCCGCAGCATCACGTGGCGCTCGACCGGCTGGACATGACGGCGGACGCGGCGATGGCGGTTGTGCGGCAGCTCGGGGCGGACCAGGACACCGTGCTGACGCTCGGCGGGCTCGGTGATGCGCTGCTGCACCCGGATTGGGCTGGCGTCGTGGAATCGGCGAAGCGGGCGGGGGTGCTGGGCGTGGCGATCGAGACGGATTTGCGTGTCGATGACGCGACGCTCGACCGATTGCTCGACGTGCCGGTGGACGTGATCGGCGTGCGGCTCAATGCCGATTCGCCGACGGTGTACCAGGCGGCGATGGGCTTGGATGACTATCCGGGGATGCTCACCCGCCTCGAGCGACTGCTCAACACGCGCAACCGCCGGGCGGCGGAGGACGGCGGGGTGGCGGGGGTGCCTTGGATCGTACCGCGGCTGGTCAAGACAGCCGCAACGCTGGAGGACATGGAGATGTTCTTCGACCGCTGGACGCACTACTGCGGGCACGCGGTGATCGAGCCGGCAACACCCGGAAGGGGCGTGCGCGGCGATTTGATGGCGGATCAGAGCCCTGTCCGCATGGCCCCGCCCAAGCGGTGCGCGTGCCGGCAGCTCGCGGGGCGGATGACGATCCTCAGCGACGGGCGGGTGGCGTTGTGCGACCAGGACTGGACGGGCGAGGGAGCGATCGGCAGGATGACGCCTGACGGATCGCTGGCGGAGATCTGGTCACGGGCACGGCAGGCGCGGCGGTTGCACGAAGAGGGGCGATGGGACGAGCTGCCGCTGTGCGGCGGATGCGGGCAGTGGCATCGGCCGTGAGGCATCGAAGAGAGCGGGGATCGATATGAGAACGCTGTGCGTGATCCTGGGTCGAGCGGGCAGCAAGGGGCTGCCGGGCAAGAACGTCGCCGTGCTGGCGGGTCGGCCGCTGGTGTCGCACACGATCGAGCAGGCGATGGCGAGTCGGCTGGTGGATCGCGTGGTCGTCAGCACGGACGGGGCCGAGATCGCGGCGGCGGCGAGGGCGATGGGCGTTGAGGTCGTCATGCGGCCGGCGGAATTGGCGACGGACACGGCCACCGTGGATGGTGCGGCCCGGCACGCGGTCGAGGAGATCGAGCGTCGACATGGCGAACGTTACGACGCGGTGGTGATCCTCTACGCCAACGTACCGATCCGGCCGTCGGGGTTGATTGATCGAGCCATTGAGAAATTGACTGCTACCCGGGGTCACAGCGTGCAGAGCGTCTGCCCGGTGGGCAAGCTGCATCCTTACTGGATGCGCCGGCTCACGGGGCCGAATGGGGATGTGCTCGAGCCCTATCAGGCCAACGACGTCTATCGCCGGCAGAACCTGCCGGCGGTGTATCAGCTCGACGGCGGGATCATCGCGGTGCGGCGGGAGAGTCTGTTCATTGTCGAAGACGGCAAGCCGCACGCGTTCCTGGGGCGCGATCGACGGGCGGTGGTGACGGACGCCGGAAGTGTTGTTGATATTGATGACGCGAAGGATCTGGCGGTGGCCAGGGCCTTGGTAGAGATCCCCCCCACCGCGGAACCGTCGCTGACCATCGGCTCACGGACGATCACGAAGGATGGACGCGTGTATGTGATCGCGGAGTTGGGGGTGAATCATGATGGGTCACTCAAGCGGGCGATGTCGCTGGTCCGGGCGGCGAAGAAGGCGGGGGCGGACGCTGTCAAGTTGCAGCTTTTTGACGCGAAAATGCTGCTGAGCGCTGAGGCGGAGCTGGCGGGGTATCAGGAGGCCAGCGCAGAGAACCCGCTGGCGATGCTCGAGGCGTTGCAGCTCTCCGTTAAGCAGATGCGGCCGCTGCGGGAATTGGCGGGTGAGCTGGGACTGGGGTTCATCGTCACCTGCTTTAGTCCAGGGCTGGTCGAGACGATGCGGGGACTGAATGTGGACGCGGTGAAAGTGGCGTCGCCGGATTGCGTGAATCGTCCGCTGCTGGAGGCGGTGGCGAGATTAGGCAAGCCGTTGCTCGTGTCCGTCGGGGCGGCGGAGGCCACGGAAGTTCAGGCCGCGGCGGCGTGGCTGCGAGGGCATACGGCGGGCGCGGCTATGCTGCAGTGCGTCAGTTCGTATCCGACGGCGGACGAGGATGCTTCGCTGGCGGCGATCCGGTCGCTGCCGGGGTATTTTGTCATGGGTTATTCCGACCACACGACCTCGTTGCACACGGGCATGCTCGCCGTGGCGGCCGGGGCGGTGATCCTGGAAAAGCACCTGACGCACAACCGCAAGGCCAAGGGGCCGGATCACGCGGCGAGCTTTGATCCCAGGCAGTTTGCACAGTACGTTCAGTTTGTACGGCAGGCGGAGGCGATGCGCGGGCCGGCGACGAAAAGGGTGCTGCCCTGCGAGGCGGACGTGCGGCGCGTCTCGCGGCAGAGCGTCTGCGCGATGCGTGATCTGGCCGCGGGGCACGTGATTACGGAAGAGGACGTGACGGTCAAACGGCCGGACCTGGGTGTGCCGGCGGCGGGGCTCCGAGGGATCATCGGGCGCCGCCTGGGCAGGGACGTGGCGGCGAATCGGCTCTTGCGCGAGGATGATCTGGTGGTGGAATAGGCATGGTGAAGAAGCGCGTCATCGCGGTGGTCACGGGTTCGCGGGCGGAGTTCGGCCTGCTCGAACCGGTCATGCGCGCCATCACGGGGCATGCACGGCTGAGCCTTGAAACGATTGTCACGGGCACGCACTGGACGACGAAGTCGTGGCGGGACATCCGTGCGGCGGGGTTTGCCATCGACGCTCGGGTGAAGATGCAGGAGCGCGGGAGGATTGGATATGCCGCGGACGTGCAGGCGCTGTCGCGCGGCGTGGCGGGGATCGGCCGGGCGATCGAGAAGATGCGGCCCGACGTGGTGCTGGTGTTGGGCGATCGCATCGAGGCGCTCGCCGGCGCGCTGGCGGCGAGCATCGGCGGCGTGCGGCTGGGGCATCTGCATGGAGGCGATCGGGCGGAGGGCGTGGCGGATGAGGCGATCCGACATGCCATCAGCAAGCTCACGCATCTGCACTTTCCCGCCACTCCTAGGAGTGGGCGACGATTGGTCAAGATGGGCGAGGATCCGCGGCAAATTCACGTCGTCGGCTCGCCGGCGATGGATGGCCTGGAGCCGTGGCTGGAGTTCGTGCCGTGGCGTAGTCGGAAGCTGGTGATCCTCCAGCACCCGGTGGGCCAATCCGACAAGGAAGAAGAGCGGGCGATGCGGGCGACGCTCGCGGTAGCGATGGATTACCCGTGCGTGGTGATGGCTCCGAACGCCGACCCGGGCAGCGCCGGCATCCGCCGGGCGATTGAGCGGTCGCGCTTGTCGATGGTCGAGCATCTGCCGCGGCCGGAGTTCCTCGACCTGCTGACGAGCGCCGGGGCGATCGTGGGCAATTCCTCGGCCGGTCTGATCGAGGCGGCGGCGCTGCGGCTGCCCTGCGTGAACATCGGCCCACGTCAAAACGGCCGGGAAAAGCCGGCCAACGTCATCGACGCGGACTACGGCGAAACGGTGGTCCGCCGGGCCATACAACGCGCTCTCAAGCTGGACCTGCGCCGCATGCGCCACCCCTACGGCGACGGCCGGACGGGCACACGCATCGCCAAACTGCTGGCGAGCATCGACCTTGACGCCATCTCACTTCGCAAACGCAATACTTTCTGAAGTTTAACCACCAAGACACCAAGGACACCAAGAAGAGCGATGCACAGGTCGCATTGATTCTTTGTTGATTGCCTTCCTTGGTGTTCTTGGTGTCTTGATGGTTAATTGAGATCATCACGCCCCGGCCATCTTGCGCAGGACGGTGTGCAGGATGCCGCCGTTGCGGTAGTAGTCGACTTCGACGGGGGTGTCGATGCGGCAGACAGTCTTGAACGTAATCGCCTTGCCGTCGGGCTTGCGGGCGGTGAGGGTGACGGGCTGGCGAGGCTGGAGCGCGTCGTCGATCTGGACGTCGAAGGTCTCCGTGCCGTCTAGGCCGATCGACGCGGCGGTCTGGCCCGGCTCGTAGCAGAGAGGGAGCACGCCCATGCCGACGAGGTTTGAGCGGTGGATGCGCTCATAGCTCTCGGCGATGACCACGCGGACACCCAGGAGGAAGGTGCCCTTGGCGGCCCAGTCGCGGCTCGATCCCATGCCGTAGTCCTTGCCGGCCAGGACGACGAGGGGGATGCCAGCCTTCTTGTAGTTGACCGAGGCGTCGTAGATGGGCTTGACCGTGTTGTCCGTGAAGTCGGTGGTGACGCCGCCCTCGGTGCCGGGGGCGAGCTGGTTGCGGACGCGGACGTTGGCGAAGGTGCCGCGGGTCATGACGCGGTCGTTGCCGCGGCGGGCGCCGTAGCTGTTGAAGAGGCTCACGGGCACGCCCT
>JADZCW010000195.1 GCA_020851395.1 Phycisphaeraceae bacterium | reverse complement strand
TGATCCGGCCGGCGCTGTTGGGGTGGGCGGGGGCGCTCTTTGGGCTCGATGGGTTCCTGCATTGGGGGCTGAATCACTACAAGCCGACGCAGGACCCGTTCAAGCAGAGCGTGGTGGATCATGGGGGAGGATCGTTCCTGCCGGGCGGGGACACGCACATCGTTTACCCGGGGACGGATGGGCCGTGGTCGAGCGTGCGGCTCGAGGCGCAGCGGGAGGGGTGCGAGGACTACGAACTGCTGCGAGTGCTCGGTCAGCGCAGCCCGAAGACGGCGGCGTCGGCGATGCGGGCGGTGATTCAGGGGTTCGATCAGTACACGAAGGACGTGGGGGTGCTGCGCGCGGCGAGGCGGCGGGTGTTGACGGCGTGCGGGGGCTAGGGCGAGGGCGGGCTTTTCAGGGCGACGAGCGGGCCGTAGGGCGCCAGGGCGACGGGGGGGAACGAGTCCTGGATGATGTCGTTCTCGCGGAGGGCGAAGCGCCAGAGGCGTGCCAGGAGGTCGCGGCGGACGGATTCGAGTTCGGGGGCGAGGTGGGGCCAGGGGGTGAAGGTCTGGGAGTGGGTGCGTCCGTGGGGGTCGGTGGGCGGCGCGCCGCCGGGCTGGGGGAAGGCGAGGTTGTGCAGCTCGTGGGGGTCGTTCTGGAGGTCGTAGAACTCGTCGAAGTCGAACCAGTTGACGACGTACTTCCAACGGCGGGTGCGGACAATGCGCTGGGTGAAGTAGGTCTCGTTACCCTTGGTCTGTGAGCACCAGGAGTCGGGCCAGTCGTCGGGGGTGCAATTCTGGAGGAAGGGCACGAGGCTGCGACCGGTGAGGTCTGGCGCGGGCTGTCGGCCGGCAAGCTGGGTGAAGGTGGGGGCGAAGTCGGCGATACTGACAATCGCGTCGACGTCGCGGCCGGGGCGGTCGATGCCGCGGGGCCAGCGGATGACGGCGGGGATGTGGTACATGGGGTCGAAGGCGGGGATGCCCAGGTCGGCCAGGCCGTGTTGGTAGCCGAGGTCGCCGTGGTCGGCCAGGAAGAGGACGAGGGTGTCGTCGGCTTGGCCGGTTTTGTCAAGCGCGTCCAGGAGCATGCCGAGGTAGTGGTCCTGCATGGAGCAGAGGGCGTAGTAGTGGGCGAGAGCGTGGCGGGCTTCGTCCTCGGTGAGTTGGCCCCAGAGCATGTTCCGCATGCGTTGGTAGACGCGGGGCTTGTCGAGCATGGGGTCGTGGAAGCTTGGGGGCAGCTCGATCTTGGCGGGATCGTAGAGGTCGGCGAACTGCTTAGGGACGGGGGAGCGATGGTCCATGTCGGTGCTGACGCAGAGGCACCAGGATCGGCCGGAGGAGGCAAGCTCCGCGATGGCGCGAAGGCCCGGGAGGATGGCGGTGTCGTAGAAGCGGTCGTGGTGGAGCGCGTCGGGCCCGTCGATGACGGGACCGAAGGCCTGGACGTGTCCCCAGCCGGGACGGAGGATCTGGCCGAACTGGCGTGAGGCGTCGGGAGGTGCTGGCTCGGCGGCGCGGCGCTGCCACAGGCCGGGCTTGGGACGGATGATGTGGGTGCCGTATTCGCCCAGCTCGCGCCAGCCGCGGGCGGCGGGGGATTCCTCGTTGGAGATGTGATACTTGCCGGCGTAGGCGAGCTGGTAGCCGGCGTCGCGGAGGTCCTCGGAGAAGGTCCTGACGCCGGGGTTGAGGCCCATCTGGAAGGCGGTGGGGTTGTTGACGTTGTTGAAGACGCCGTGGCGTGAGGGGTAGAGGCCGGTCATGAAGGTGGCGCGGGAGGGGCAGCAGTGCGGAGAGCAGGTGTAGGCGTGGGTGAAGGAGAGGCCCTGTCGGGCGAGGCGGCGGACGTTGGGCATGTGGCAGGGGTGGCCGGGGCGGGTGTAGTCGTGAGTGACTTCGTCAACGAGGAAGATGAGAATGTTTCGTGGTCTTGGCGTGTCTGCCATGGAATTCTGTTCTCCCGCGTCAGATATGGTTCATGGAGATGATAGCATCGTGTGACGAGGCTCCCGCGGCATGTGGAGGATTGCTAGACTAGCATGGGGGTCGTCTGACGTGTCGAGGGTCCGGGGCGGATGTGCTGACTCATGCGGAAATGGCTGCTCAATCTTCACCTCTACGGCGGTCTGCTCTGCTCGAGTTATCTGCTGATCTATGGGTTCAGCTCGCTGTTGTTTAATCATCCGATCGACAAGGGGGCGGATGGGCCGGCTGTGACGTGGGAACAGGCGATGGAGCACCCGCGCGTGTACCGGAAGCAGGAGCTGGCGGAGAGGGTGCGGGACGAGCTGGGGCTTTTCGGGTGGGCGCCGCCGTGGGACCTGCGTGCTCAGGCCGGCGGGGAGCTGCGCTTCGTCGTCTCGCGGCCTGGCAGACAGTACGAGATCCACACGAAACTGCGCGAGGGAAAGGTGCAGGTGAGTGAGACACGCACGGGCTTCTGGTCCGTCGTTCGGTCGCTGCACGGCATGTACGCGACCATCCCCAACGGGCCGTGGCTGGTCAACTCCTGGAAGTACTACACGGAGGTCACCAACTGGATCGTGCTCTTCGCGGCGGGAACGGGGGTTTATCTGTGGACGGCACGGAAGTCCGAGCGGGCGATCGGGGGCGGGCTGCTGGGGGTGACGGCGGCGGTGTCGCTGGGGCTGATCCTCTACGTCTGGCTGTGGGGATGAGCATGCAGAGCAGGATCTATGAGATTCTTCGGAGGGTGCACCTTTACGCGGGGCTGTCGCTGCTGGTGTTCGTGGTGATGTATTTTGTCACGGGTTATGTGCTGATCCATACGGATCTTTTTCCGGGCGGGGAGCCGGCGGTGACGCAGAGGCAGGAGACGCTCGAGGCCCCCCTGCCGGCGGAGGGTGAGGCGGCGTTTTCGGCGCTGGCGGAGCGGTTCGGGCTGCGCGGCAAGCGGGTGGGGCCGCGGGAGGAGAGCGAGGGGCGGCGGGTGTTTGTGTTTCAGGGGGTCGGACGGAAGGCGGAGGCGACGGTGGGGGCGGATGGGCTGGCGGTGAGCCTGAGGGAAGAAGAGGGCGACGCGCGGGCGGGGATGATCGGGCTGCACCGGCTGCACGGGTACGGCGGGGGATGGTTCTACACGCTCTGGGCGGTGGTGTATGACCTGGCGAGCGTGGCGATGATTGTTTTCGCGTTGAGTGGAATCTACATGTGGTACGTGCTCAAGCGCAAGCATGCGCTGGGGTGGGTCGTGCTGGCGGCGAGCTTCGGCTACTCTGGGGCGGTGATTGGGTACCTTCTGGCGGCGAAGTAGCCGAGGACGGCTGAAAGGAATAGATCTTCGATGCGCATCCTTTACGTGGACATCGACTCGCTGCGCCCGGATCACCTGGGGTGCTACGGGTACCACCGCAACACGAGCCCGAACATCGACGCCATTGCGAGGCAGGGTGTGCGGTTCGAGAATGTGCATGTCAGCGATGCGCCGTGTCTGCCGAGCCGGACGGCGCTGTTCACGGGGCGGTTCGGGA
>JADZCW010000194.1 GCA_020851395.1 Phycisphaeraceae bacterium | reverse complement strand
TTGCCCGTGCCCTGCTCCGGCGACGTCGGCACCGACATCGCCCACGCCGCCTTGTCCACCACCAACAGGTGCTCGTCCTCGAACACGATCCGGAACGCCGAGTCCTTCCACGCCTTGGGCCCCGTCCGCGGCCGCGCCCCCGGCCGGGGCTTGTTCCGCGGGTCGTAGCGGACCGACACCACGTCCCCCGCCTCGACGCGGAAGAAGGTCTGGTCGCACGGCTCGCCGTTGACCGTCACCGCGTCAAGCTCAAACAGCGACGCGACCACCGCCCGGCTCTGCCCGGTGACGACCTGCACGACGCGGTCCACGCGGCCGGCGGTCTCGGGGGTCACGGTGCTGGTGAGGGTCTGCAACGACAAGGATCACGCCTCCAGGCACGACACGCGCAGCCCATCGTACGCGATGAACACGTTCTCCGGCAGCTGCGTCTCGAGCTCCGCGTGCAGGATGTCGTGCGCCACGTGCGTGAAGTACGCCCGCCGCGGCTTGATCTGCTCGATCTGCTCGAGCGCCTGATCGATCGTCAGGTGCGTCGGGTGATGCCGCTGCCGCAACGCGTCGATCACCAGCACGTCCAGACCCTCCAGGCGCGGGTACGTCTGCGGCGGGAAGCTCGACACGTCCGTGCAGTACGCCAGCGACTGCCCCCGGAAGTCGACCCGGAACCCGAGCACCGGCATCCGCCCGTGCATCAGCGGCAGGGCGGTCCAGGTTGCCCCCTCGAGCTCGATCCGGTCGAACGGCTTGATCTCGTGCGGCACCAGCCGGGGGATGAACGACTCGTTCACGTTCACGCTGGGATCGAAGATGTACTCAAAGATCCCCCGGAATCTTTTGAGCGTCGTCGCGTCGGCGTAGATCGGCAGCGACTGCCGCATCACCGCGTTGAATCGCCGCAGGTCATCGAGTCCGAAAATATGGTCCGCGTGGTCGTGCGTGAACAGCACCCCGTCGAGCCAGCACAAATCCTCGCGCAGGCACTGGGCCCTCAGCTCCGGCGTCGTGTCGATCAGGTACTGGCAGGGCGGCGGCGCCTCGGGGTCATGCTCTCCCGGCGGCGGATCATTCATGTCCGCCGGCGGGATCGTGATCGCCCGTCCCCCGGAAGTGGTTCCCCCCCCGGAAGTGGTCGATGAAGCGTCCGTCCTGGGATAGCGCACCAGCGCGCTCGGCCGCGACCGCTGATCGCGTGGATCTTTCGACGTGCAGACCGGGCAGTGGCAGCCGATCATCGGCACCCCGGCGCTGGTGCCGGAGCCGAGGAAGACCAGTTCGAGCGCGTTGTCGGGGGCCGTGGGGGGCATGAAGCATCAATTGTACTGCCGCCGCCGCGGCGGCGCTGGCCCGTTCTTGCCCCATGGGATAGGATAAACCAGCTACCTCACCCGATGGGAGTTCATGGATGAGCCCGGCCAGCGACCCCGCGACCACTTCAACCCCGCCGCGCCCCGGCGTGTCGGACAGCTACTTCCGAAACATCTTTGACGCCGTCAAGAGCGTCGCCATCGGCATGCGCGTGACGCTCAAGTACTGCTTCTCCAAGTCCGTCACCATCCACTACCCCTACGAGCGCCTGGCCTTTTCCCCGCGTTACCGCGGCATCCACGAGTTCGAGGCTGACAAGTGCATCGCCTGCGACCAGTGCGCCAAGGCCTGTCCCGTCGACTGCATCTACATCGACAAGTCCGCCCCCCGCAAGATCGACAAGGCCACCGGCAAGGCCACCGGCGGCGAGCTCCTCCGCTACGCCATCGACTACCAGAAGTGCATGTTCTGCGCCCTGTGCACCGAGCCCTGCCCTACGGTCTGCATCCACATGGGCAAGAATCACGACCTCTCGAGCTATTCCCGCCAGGACATGGTCGTCGACTTCGCCCAGCTCGATAAGGAAGGCCTCCGCACCCCGCTACCGCTCTGGGCCAAGAAAGAAAACGGCATCGAGTGGGTCGCCAAGGAGCGCCAGCGCATCCTCGCCGGCGAACTGGCCACCCCGGAAGCGGACATCCCCGCGGTGTAAGTTGCCGGCTCCGGTCCGAGCCGGGCTCTGACAGACAATCATTCAATCCAACGCCGTCGTCGCGATCGCCGCCAGCCCCAGCGCGTCCTGGTGTCCGCGCTTTAGGTGCTCGCACGCCAGCCCCGCGATCATCGCCGCGTTGTCCATGCATAGGCTCATCGGCGGCAGGTGCACGGCCAATCCGTGTTTCTTCCCGAACGCCACCGCCTCCTCGCGTAGCAGCGAGTTGGCGCTCACGCCCCCGCCGACGAGCAGGCTCCGCGGCTGACTCGCTGTTCCCGCCAGCTGATCGAGCGCCCGCCCGAGCTTGGTGATCAAGATCCCCACCGCCGCCTGCTGGAACCCCGCCGCCAGGTCCGCTTTCTGCTGGTCCGTTAGGTCGGCGGCGCTCCGCGTGAAGTGCGCCGCCTCGCCGCGTCCCACCGGGTGCCCGCGCACGGCATACAGCATCGCCGTCTTGAGCCCCGAGAACGAGAAGTCCAGGCTCTGGGCACCCAGCAGCGACCGCGGCAGCTTCGCCCCGCGCGTCGGGTCCCCCGTCCGCGCCAGTTTGTCTAATTTTGGCCCCCCCGGATACCCCAGTTCCAGGATCACCGCCGCCTTGTCATACGCCTCGCCCACCGCGTCGTCGATCGTCGCCCCCAGCCGATGAATGTCCGTCGCCGAACGCAAGAGATACAAGCTCGTGTGCCCCCCCGACACGACCAACCCCAGCGCCGGATACGCCGCCTCTGTGGGAGATTGTCCCCCCGGATCCCCCGGATCTTCCGGATGCATCATCGCCGCGTGCAGGTGCGCATGCACGTGATCCACCCCCACCAACGGCTTGCCCAGCGACCACGCCAACGCCTGGGCCGCGCTGACCCCCACCAGCAGCGACCCGATCAGCCCCGGCCGGTTCCCCACCGCCACCGCGTCGATCTGCGGCCACGCCACCCCCGCCTC
>JADZCW010000193.1 GCA_020851395.1 Phycisphaeraceae bacterium | reverse complement strand
TCGCTGCTGACCGGCGACGCGAACCTGGTGCACGCCCGCTGGACGGTGCGGTACCAGATCAAGGACCCGGTGGCGTACATCCGCAACGTGGCGGACCCCTCGACGCCGGAGCGTCTGATCGAGATGGGCGACCGGTTGGTCGAGCGGGCCGCGGAGCAGGCGGTGGTGTTCACGGCGGCGCAGCTGACGGCGGACCAGATCCAGCGTGGGCTGCGCGGGTCGGACTACGACCTGGCCCGGCGGCGGATGCAGCAGAGCCTCGATGATGTCGACAGCGGGATCGAGGTGCTGGAGGTGGCCACGAGCGAGACGGTGTTCCCGGTGGACGTGCGTGAGGCGTTCATGGCGGTGATCAAGGCGGAGAACGAGAGGGCCCGGCAGATCGAGGAGGCGCAGAAGGAGCGGGCCCGCATCCTCGGCGAGACGGCGGGGGAGGCGTACGAACCGCTGCTGGCGCTGATCGGCCAGTACGAGGCTGCGACGACGCTCGGCGACACCAGGCAGATCGCCGAGGTGGACGGACGGATCGACCTGGCGTTCGGCGGCCTGTCCGTGCCGGCCGAGGGCGGGGCGGTGGCGATCGGGGGGAAGGTGGCCGAGACGATCAACGACGCCCTGGTCTACCGGACGCAGACGGTCAAGCGCACGCAGTCCGAGGCGGATTACTTCGCGCTGCTCAAGAAGGAATACGACGCGAATCCGCGGGTGGTGACCGACCGGCTGTGGCAGGACGCGGTGCAGGAGGCGCTGGGCCAGGACGTGGAGATGATCCTGGTGCCGGGCAAGTGGCAGCCCTACGTGGAGATCAACCGCGACCCGCAGAAATGGCGTGAGCGTGAGGAGAAACGGCTGCAGCAGCAGTCGGGCCAGCGGCCGCAGCCGTGAGCCGGGCCGCGATGGCGGGGGATTCGGGTGGACCACCCCAAGCAAGCACGAAGGCGGTGACGTGATGGCAGTCGAGCGTGGCGGAGCCGGCGCGGGCGAGCCGATCGTCGTCTGCGGGAAGCTGACGAAGATCTTCCGTGACTTCTGGATGCGCAACCGCGTCCGGGCGGTGGAGGACGTGGACCTGGAGGTCCGGCGCGGCGAGGTGCTCGGGTTGCTCGGGCCCAACGGGTCGGGCAAGAGCACGACGATCAAGATGATCCTGGGGCTGCTGCGGCCGACGTCGGGCAGGATCGCGGTGTTCGGCAAGCGGCCCGACGACGTGGCGATCAAGAAGCGGATCGGGTACCTGCCCGAGGAGTCGTACCTGTACCGATTCCTGGACGCGCGCGAGACGCTGGACTACTACGGGCGGCTGTTCCACCTCGAGCGTCGGCAGCGGATGCGGCGCGTGGAGATGCTGTTGGAGATGGTGGGACTGGAGGCGGCGCAGCGCCGGCCGGTGGGGGAATACTCCAAGGGGATGCAGCGGCGCATCGGGCTGGCCCAGGCGCTGATCAATGACCCCGAGTTCCTGATCCTGGATGAGCCGACGACGGGGCTGGACCCGATCGGGACGCGGCAGATCAAGGACCTGATCCTGGAATTGGGCCGGCGGGGCAAGACGGTGCTGTTGTGCAGCCACCTGCTGGCGGACGTCGAGGACGTCTGCGACCGGATCGCCATCATGTACGGGGGGAAGGTCCGGCTCGAAGGGACGGTCGACGAATTGCTCGTGCGGCAGGACGTGATGACCATCCAGACGGGGCTGCTGGATGATCGGACCATCGAGCAGGTCGAGTCGGTGCTGACGCGGCACGGCCGGTCCATCGAACGGGTCGAGCGGCCGCGGCAGAAGCTCGAGTCGCTGTTCCTGGAGATCGTTCAGCGAGCCCAGGCTGAGGGGGCGGCCACCAGCGGGGCGAGGTCGGGCGGGAAGATCGCGGAATTCCTGACCACGGATGAGCAGGCGGATCAGGGGCAGGCGCTGATTGACCGGCTGGCGGGCAGCGTGGAAGAGCCTGCGTCGCCGGCACAAGAGGTCGCTGCGCCGCAGCCGCAGGCGCCGTCACCGGCGACGGAGGTCATCGAGTCGCTGGCCGTGCCCAAGCCGACCGAGGCGCCGCCGCGGGCGAAGGGTCCCCATTCGCCCGCCAAGGACCAGGACGTGGACAAGAGCGTGATCGACCGCCTGCTGGACCCCGGCAGCGGCCCCGGGAAGGCCGAGTAAGCCATGGCGAGCAGTGGACGCAACTGGTGGTGGATCCTGGCGGGGATGGTCGGCACGACACTGCTGATCGCGGCGGTGACGGCCGCGCAGGGTTTTGGCGTGGCGGCGGGCTGGACGGTGGTGGCCGGCGGGTCGGTCGGGCTGTTGTGGGGGCTGTGGGGTCTTTGGCACTGGCGGACGCAGACGACGGTGGCGCGGTTGGGCTCGATCGTGTCGGCGACGGCGGCGGCGGGGCTGCTGGGTTTTCTGCTGCTCTTGTCTGGGCGAGAGAGCGGGGTGATCGCGGTGGCGGGCGTGTGGTCGATGGCGGCGGCGATGGGCGGCGGCGTGTGGCTGCTGCGGAAGCTGCTGGGGGGTCGGTCGGCGGTGCTGGCGGTGGCACGGACGATGGTCGACGAGGCGATCCGGATGAAGGTGGCGCTGGTGTGCGTCGGGGCGCTGGCGCTGCTCGTGCCGGTGCTGCCGATGGCGTTGGACAAGCAGGAGCTGTTGCGCTACCGGATCATGTTCACGCTGAGCTGGAGCTTGATGGGCGTGGGGGTGATCCTGGGGCTGATGACGATCTTCCTGGCCTGCGCGACGGTGGCGGGGGACCTGCGGAACCGGCAGATCTACCTGACCTTGACGAAACCGCTGGGGCGCGGGGGGTACCTGCTGGGCAAGTGGGTGGGGATCATGGCGCTCAACGCGCTGCTGCTGCTGGTGACGGGGCTGGGCGTGTACACCTTCGTGATCCTGCTCGAGCGATCGGGCACGCAGCGGGACGACTACGACCTGCGGTCAGTCCGTGAGCAGGTGCTCGTGGCGCGGGTGTCGGCGGAGGCTCAGCCGCCCCCGGGGGTGGACTTCGAGCAGGTCTACGAGCAGCGGATCAAGATGCTGCGCGAGGAGCACCCCGAGGAGTTCGCGCAGGTCAGCGAGCAGGAAAAGCAGAACATGATCCTGGCCCTGAGGGCGGCGTGGCACACGATCGAGCCGCAGAACTCCGAGGCCTACTTCTTCACGGGCCTGAGCGCGGCCAGGGGCGGCGGGCAGGTGATCCAGCTCCGCCTGCACCCGTTGTCGACGGCCTCGGGGACGGAGACGGTGGTGCAACTGGCCCTTCGGATCAACGGGCGGGTGATGCCCACGAACGTCTACCGGCTGGCGGACCGCACGGTCAGCCTGATCCCCATCCCCTCGAGCCTGGTCGACGACCGGGGGAACCTGCTGGTGGAGATCGCCAACGTCGACGACCCCAACCGGCCGCTGACCGGCAGCATCAACTTCGCGCCGGGCGAGGGAGTCCAGGCGCTCTACCGCGTGGGAGGTTTCGAGGGGAACCTGGCGCGGGCGCTGACGGTGACGTGGATCAAGCTCGGGTTCCTCGCGGCGCTGGGGCTGGCGTCGGCGACGGTGCTGGACTTCCCGGTGGCGTGCCTGCTCTGCCTGCTGGTGTACGTCGGGGCGTCGGCCAGCGGGTTCTTCGAGCAGTCGCTGGCGGACTTCGGGGCCAAGGCCCGGTCGGACGTCACCGGCTGGCGGCAGCTGGTGGCGACGATCTACGCCTTGGTCACGAGCCTGCGGGACGGGGAGGTCTGGGAGTCGTTGAAGATCCCCATCCGGATGATCGGCAAGACGTTCCTGGCCATGGTGCCGGCGCTGGGTCGGTACGCGGTGGCGGCGTCGGTGTCGGACGGGCAGGTGGTCGGGTGGTCGCTGTTGGGGTCGGCTGCGCTGTGGGTCGGCGGGCTGTGGACGGTCGGGTGCGGACTGGTCGGATGGGTGCTGTTTAGGACACGTGAACTGGCGAGGGTGATGGTGTAGCCCCCCCGCCCCCGGAAGCCCCCGGAAGTCCCCGGAAGCCCCCGGAAGTGGGGACTCGCGTCGTGGCTGCGTAAGAGGGATGTTGCGATTCGCGAAGGAGCGTCATGCGTTCGAGATGGATTCAGCTTGCGGCCACGGCGGCGCTCCTGGTGAGTCTGGGGCTGTCGATGGTGTTCGGCGGGGCGGCGCGGCTGAGCTACCAGACGCACGGGCTGGGCCTGGGCGGGACGGTCAGCAAGGACCTGCCGCCGGAGATGGCGGTGCTGACGGCCGGGCTGGGCAGCTTCCGCGGGCTGTTCGTCAACGTGCTGTGGTACCGGGCGGCCCAGCTCCAGGAGGAGGGGCGGTTCTACGAGGCCGACACGCTGGCGCAGGCGCTGACGACGCTTCTTCCGGGGGCGCCTCAGGTCTGGCTCTTCCAGGCCTGGAACATGGCCTACAACATCTCGGTGGCCACCTACACGCCGCAGGAGCGGTGGGATTGGGTGAGCAAGGGGGTGAGCCTGCTGCGCGAGCGCGGGATCCGGGCTAACCCGACGTCGATCGTGCTCTACCGAGAGCTGGGGTGGATCTTCTTTCACAAGATCGGCGAACGGTACGACGACGCGCACTGGTACTACAAGCAGCAGCTCTGCTACGAGTGGGAGGAACTGCTGGGCGAGCCGGCGGACGACCCCGAGGGCAGGACGCGCCTCGATGCGATCCGGGAGATCGCCGCGGCGCAGGCCACGCTGGCGGAGCTCGTGCGGGCGCAGCCGGCGGTGACGGGCCTGCTCGGCCGTCTGGGGGAGCTGGGGTATGGGCCGGACGAGACGCTGGCGCGGGCGATCGGGCGGGTGCGGATGTACCGCGGCTCGGTCGACGCCAGGCTGCTGGGGGTGGACCTGGGCCGGTTGAATTACGACGCGAAGCTGGCGGCGCTGCTGGACGACGCGGCGGCGGCGGCGGCGGTCGAGTCGCTGCTGGCGCACCTTCGCCGACGGGCGCTCGAGGACCACTACAACATGGACGCGTCGTTCATGGCGGAGTTGATGACGCCGCAGGACCAGGGGGGGTTCGGGTATGGGCCGCTGGACTGGCGGCTGCCCGGGGCGCACAGTCTGTTCTGGAGCGAGCTCGGGGCCCGGCGGGCGGGGAAGGTGCGGGCGCTGGACCAGTTCGACCTGTTCAACACCTGGCGGCAGGCGCGGTTCTCGCTGCAGCAGATCGCGCGGTTCGGGCGGATCAGCTTCGACCCGGTGACGCGGAAGATCAGCCTGGCGCCGGACCCGCGGTTCTTCGAGCCCTACGAGCGGGCGTTCGTGCGGCACATGGAGCTGGTCAGGCAGATGCCCGGACGCGAGGGCAATGCGGGGGTCCTCGAGAGCTTCGAGGAGGGGCACGAGAACCTGCTGCTCGAGGCGGCGCAGGCGAACTACCTGGCGGGCAACCGGCAGACGGCTGAGATGTTCTACGAGAAGGCCCGCAGGCTCTATGCGCAGACGGAGCGGAACAAGCTCCTGCAGATCCGGCGGTACGACCTGCCGTTGGATGACTTTATCCTCGTCGAGCTGCGGCGGGACCTGGGGAACAACAACTTCGCGGCGGCGCTGCAGTTCATCGACGGGTTGATCACGCAGGCGATCCTCGACGACCTGGCGTGGGGGCGGATGGACCTGTTCGAGCGCAAGCTCGAGTTCGCCCGTCGGCTGCACAACGACTACAACCAGCGGCAGGTCCAGACGCCGACGCAGGAGCAGGCGCGGATGAAGTTTCTGCCGTTCGATCAGCTCTTGACGGAGAAGTTCGTCGAGCTGATGACCACGGGGCAGGCGGACCTGCTGACGCGGGCGCGGGCGTGGAACCAGGCGCCGCTGATCCTGCGTCAGCGGGCGTACGCGCGGGTCTATCCGGAGGTCGAGGCGCAGGTCAAGGCCGTCGGCGGGGACGTGGCGAGGATGTTCCCGGCGCCCGAGGGGGTGGCTCAGGGCGTGCCGGCGCCCACGCCGGCGTCGGGCTCGACGCCCGCGCCGGCGAACCTGCTTGAACGCAAATGAGTCGGCCACGATGATGGAGGACTGACCCGCTGCCGACATCGGTCGGGGCGGACAGGAGGCTTGTTCATGACTGCCCATGCTTCGACGATTGCCGTGCCCCTGGTTCCACGCGCGATGCTCTTCGGCTATCCGCGTTACAGCCTGCCGCAGATCTCGCCGGACGGGACGCGCGTGGCGTATCTGTCGGCGGACGAACGCGGGGTGCTGCAGGTGTGGCTGCGCGGTGAAGAGGGCCAGAAGGATCGGGTGCTGACGCATGATCCGCGAAGGGGCATCCGGTCGTACACCTGGACGCACCTGCCGGACCGGATGATCTACCTGCAGGACGCCAACGGGGACGAGAACTTCCACCTGTTCCTGGTGGACGTGACGAGTGGACAGGTGCGCGATCTGACACCCTACACGGGGGTGAGGGCGGAGCTGATCGCGCTGCACCACGAGCATCCTGAAGAGGCGCTGGTGGCGATGAACCTCAAGGACCGCCAGCGGATGGATGTCTACCGCATCAGCCTGGCGAGCGAGAGCGCGGAGCTGGACACGGTCAACCCGGGGAACGTGCAGAGCTGGACGGCCTGCGGGCTCAAGGTTCTGGCGGCGGTGCTGGGGGCGGACGATGGCGGGCAGGACCTGCTGCTGCGTGACGACACGGGCCAGCCGTGGCGCGTCGCGCGGCACTGGGGACCGGCTGAGCAGGCCAAGGCGCTGAGTTTTTCCAGGGACGGGCGGACGCTTTACCTCCTAGCGAATCACGACGTTGACACGATGCGCGTGCTGGCCCACGACACGCGGACGGGGCAGGAGACGGTGATTGCCCACGATCCCGAGTACGACATCGAATGGTTGGCAACGCATCCGAAGGAGAAGACGCCGCAGTTCGCGATGGTGCAGCGGGACCTGTGGGGATGGATCGTCATCGACCCGACGATCGAGGCGGACCTGAAGGTCTTGAAGAAGCTCGACGAGGGCGAGGTGAGCCTGGCGAGCCGGGACCTGGCGGACCGGCAGTGGATCGTGTGCATCAACCAGGACCGGCGGTTTCCGCACTACTACCGCTACGACCGGCAGACGAAGAGGGCGTCGCTGCTGTTCGTGGGCAATGAGGAGCTGGACAAGTGCGAGCTGTCGCGCAAGACGCCGATCCGGGTGACGGCCCGTGACGGGCTGACGCTGCACGGATACCTGACGATGCCGGCGGGTTGCCCTAAGGAGAACCTGCCGGTGGTGCTGTACGTGCACGGCGGACCCTGGATGCGCGACGGGTGGGCGTTCTGGTCGACGATCCAGTGGCTGGCCAACCGGGGGTATGCGGTGCTTCAGGTGGATTACCGCGGGTCGACGGGGTATGGCAAGAAGCACCTGAACGCAGGGAATCGTCAGTGGGCGGCGAAGATGCACGACGACCTGATCGACACGGTCAACTGGGTGATCGAGAAGGGGATCGCTGACCCCAAGCGGATCGCGATCATGGGGGCGTCGTACGGCGGTTTCGCCACGCTGACGGGGCTGACGTTCACGCCGGAGGTGTTCGCCTGCGGGGTGGACCTGGTGGGGCCGAGCAACATCGTCACGCTGCTGAACACGACGCCGGCGTGGTGGAAGCCGCTGCGGGCGATGCTGATCCACCGCATGGGCGACCCGGCGACGGAGCAGGAGTTTCTGCACTCGCGGTCACCGCTCTTCAAAGCTGAGAAGATCACCAAGCCGCTGCTGATCGGACAGGGGGCGAATGACCCGCGGGTCAAGCCCGCTGAGAGCGAGCAGATCGTGCAGGCGATGCGGAAGGCCAATCTGCCCGTGCAGTATGTCGTCTACACCGACGAGGGGCACACGCTGGCGCGGTCGGAGAACCGGATGCACTTTCACGCGCTGGCGGAAGAGTTCCTGGCCAAACACCTCGGCGGCCGGTTCGAGCCGATGGACGAGATCCCCGGCCACGGCGGCGTGATTCAGTAACGAAAAAACCTAAAAAATGAGGGATTACTCGAAGGCGATCATTTGATGGCCCGCGAGGCGGGGGAGCGTCACCTCGACGCGACCGCTGCGGTAGGTGAAGGGCAAGTCGCGCCGCTGCGGGACGAGCTGGACGCGGCGCGGCGACTTCGGCAGCGACAGCGAGAGGTGCAGGTCCGCCAGGGGGATGACGTCCTCGACCATGTCCAGCGTGGGCGTGCGGCGCTCGGGGGTGTAGTAGAGGAGATGGACGATGGTCCGGCGGCCCTGCTGCATGACGGACGTTTCCAGGCCGGTCGGGCCGTCGACGCGGAGGAGCGGGTCGGGCAGGAGATGATCGATCAGGGCCTGGACGAGCTGGCGGTAGGGGTAGTTGCCGTGGTTCGCGAAGGCGCTGAAGATCGGGTAGCTGACGTAGCCGACGCGGCCTCTGAGCACGGCGGCGGCGTAACGGGTGAGCTTGGCGGGGGGCGTCTGGGCGTGGGAGCAGAAATGCTCCCAGGTGCGATCGAAGTAGGGCTCGACGACGCGGGCGAGGACCTTGGCGCCGCGTGAGGGCAGCACGCGGATGCCTCGCTCGTACATGACGTGGTCGGTAGCGGGGCCGCTCGTCGCGGCATTCACGGAGGGGTCGAAGCGCAGGTAGGTCGTGAGGAAGGGGGAGAGACCCTGCGGCTGGACGCCGAGCTGGGGCAGGCATTTCTGTGTGCCGTCAGGGGAGAGGCCGCTGTGGCCCGTGGCGAGCAGCGCGCCGCCGCGTTTGAGGTAGGCGGAGATGCGCTTGGCCAGCTTGGCGTCGACGGTGACGAAATCGGGCAGGATCAGCAGGGAATAGCGTGAAAAATCCTGCTCGCGGGGGTCGAGTATGTCGAATTGCTGGCGGAGCTGGGTGAGCATGCGGACGGCGCCATTGGCGGCGGCGGTCCAGGATTCGGGGGCGCCGGGGACGCCTGAAACGAGGTGAGCCAGGGCGATCTGCGTGACGGGCTTGGCGCGACGGAGCCAGGGCTCGCGTTCGGTGACGCGCTGGTAGACGCGGCCGATGACCTCGTAGGCGGAGGGGTCGAGCAGGCCGCGGGGGTGCATCTGGTCGCCGACGCTGCAGCGGGCGCCGTGGGCGATCATCTGGCTGGTCTCGTACTCGAGCGCGGCGTAGGGCTTGACGCCGCCGAAGTCGCCCCAGGCCTTGTGGAACCGGCTGGTCATGCCGAGGTAGGGCTTGCCCAGTGTGCGGGCGAGGCGGACGAAACGCGGGAAGAAGGCGTAGCCCCAGCCGCCGGTGGGCAAGGCTTCGATCTCGACGTGGTCGATCAGGGGAATGTCGCCGGGCAGCTCAGCCATGGGGCGGCTGTTGTAGTAGACGGTGGCGCGGGGGCTCGAGGCCTTGACCATCTGGCGGAAGCGACGCATGTAGGCCATGGCCATCTGCGCGGCGTAGGGGTAGCGGTCCTCGTCGCGCTCGGGATGCAGGCCGCAGCGGCGCATGGCGTCGATGGTCCACGGCGTCGTGGAACGCTGGTTCCAGCACATGTCGAAGAAGATGCCGTCGACGGGTTTGAAGACCTTGAGGATCTCGGCCAATTGCTCGGCAAGGTAGTCCTGGTAAGGCGAGGACATGTCCATGACGTGCCAGGCGGCGTCGAACGCGCCGCCGGCCTTGGCGAGCTTGGTGTCGGCCTGGCGGGCGATCCAGTCGGTGTGCCGCTCAGCCGCGAACTCGTCGAGCTGGACGCTGACGTAGATCGGGGCGCGGATGCCTTGGCTGTGCAGGGCGTCGACCTGCCGGCCGAGGAGGTCGAGGTTCTTCTTGAGGCCCGGGTGGCGCTCGGGCCGGCGGGTGTTGTAGTAGAGGTGGCCGTGGTGGCACTTGGCGAAGACGGTGACGCTGTCGACGTGGGCGCGTTTGAGCGTGGCGGCGAACTTGCGGGGGTCGAAGCGCGAGCCGACGTCGCCGATGGCGGGGCTGGTGTGGAAGTCGAGGTGGATCTGACGGAAGGGCAGTGGCATTGATGACTCGCGTGTTTAGTGAGGGACGACCTCGAGCTCAACGCTCATGGCGTGGGTGGCGCCGGGGGCGAGGCGCACCTTGTGGCCGGCGACGTTGGCGGTCTCGACGCAGAGCATCTGGGTCCACTCGTCGTCGGCCAGATCGGGCAGGGCTTTGGCGCGGTCGGACCAGGGGTTCCAGACGACCGTGGCGTCCGAGCCGGTGTTGCGGATGATGACGCGGCGCTTGAGCACGGGGTCCTCGAGCGTGCAGACCGAGGGGGTGCGGAGGTAGATGCGGTCGGTCTCCCCCCGGAAGTGGATCGGGGCGGTTCCCTGCTGGCGGATGGTCATGGGGCCGACGTGGTCTTCGTAGCTGAGGTTCTCCAGGCCCAGGACGCTGGCCTGGCGGACGTCGCCGACGGCGAAGTAGGTGTGCAAGGCCTCAGCCAATTCGAAGGGCTGCTTGCCCTTGTTGGTCACTTCCAGGCGGATGTTCAGGTCAGCGGCGAGGGTGACGGTGAGCCTGGCGTCGAGGGCATGCGGCCAGAAGGGGCCGTATTTGGTTTCAAGGCCGGATGCGGGGGCGCCGGGGTAGTGGAAGGTGAGGACGAGCTCGACGGAATCGGCGTCGGGCTGGCGGGAGCTGGCGACGGACCAGGGCTCGATGCGGACGAAGCCGTGCTTGGGGGCGGCCTTCTGGGGGTGGGTGTCGGAGAACCAGGGCATGCAGATCGGCACGCCGCCGCGGATGGGTTTGCCGGGCTCGAAGCGGCTCTGACGGCTGAGGAACATGACCGGGGCCTGGCCGCTGGGCTGGAACTGGGTGACGTGGGCGCCGTGGAGGTAAACCTCGGCGGTGGCGTGGGGACTGGTGAGCAGTGCGCGGGTCAGGCCGCCCTGGCCGGCGTCGAAGTCCAGGGCGTTGGGCAGGGCGAAACGCCGGCGGAGGGAGGCGGGGTCGTGGGGTGTGTGGGGCATGGCGGATGTTATACGAGAATCAATTCCTCCCCGCGACGGTGGATGAGTTGGCGGGGCGGGGTGCGGCCTTGGAGGCTGGGGCGGGGGGTGCTAAAGTGGCCGGGCATGTACCGGTTGACCTGTCCGGCCTGTGGTCATGTGCGTTCCGGCCCGTTCGTACGGGTCGAAGCGGTGGTGCGTTGCGCCAAGTGCGGGAAGGTGTTCACGGTGACGCCGGACCTGGTGCAACGGACGGTGCCGCCGCCGACGATCGGCGGACCGGTCGGGCCCGCGGTCATCACTCCCAGCGAGCCGTCTGCCGAGCGGCCCCCCGCGGCGCCCGCTTCATCCTCACCCGCCTTGCTGGTCCAGCCGCCGGCCCAGACGCCGCCGTCCGCATCCAACCCGACGGGCAGCTCGATCCTGGAGGTGGTCCGGTCGGTGATTCCCGCGCACAAGAGCGGGTCGGCCGGTCTGCGTTGGCGGGAGGCGATCCGCTCGAGGGCGGGGCTGATCGGCAGCGCTGCGGCCGGGGCGGTGGTGCTGCTGGGCCTATTGATGTGGGCCCTGTCCGGCGGAGAGGGTTCGCCTCCGACGCAGCCGGCGGACGATCAGGTCCCGCAGGCACAGGGGCCGGTCGCGAAGGTGTCGATGCTGGCGGTGATGCTTCGGGCGGGGGAATGGCAGGAGGCGGGGGACCTGTTGCCGGCCTCGGAGTCGAGCAAGCTGGTGGTGGTCGATGCGATGGACTGGCCGGGCGCGAAGGCGGTGGGAGATGCGAGCAGCCCTGCCGAGCAACCGGGCACGGCGTCGGGCGATGATCAGCCGACGACGCTTCCGGGGGCGATCCCGGGGGAGCTTGCGGGGGTGGTGGTGAAGGTTCGGAATGCGACGGATCAGGTGGTGGTCGGGTCGGTGTTGGAACTGGTGCTCTGGACGCCGGCGCCGACGAGTCTGGCCAAGGCGGCGTCTCGGATGGATCTGCCGGTGCTGCTGGCGCGCGAGTCGCTGGAGGTGTCGGTGTCGATCCCCGAGGAGCTGAGCGCGGCCGGCTCGACGCTGACGGGACGGTTGCTCGGGGGGGAGGCCTGGCCGCGGGGGGTGGAACTGGAGATTGGGCAGGTGCGAGCCGTGGGGCAGACGCCCGGCCAGGTCGACCATGTGGTCCTGGGGATTGAACCGGCCGAGGGGCGGGCCGTACAAGAGGTGGCGTTCGAGGTGGTCGCCCGCGACCGGGAGGGTGAGATCGTCGGCCGGTGGGGGGCGACGGGGGGCTTGACGCGGGAGGCGGGCGAGGCGGCGGGGGTGGATCTGATGCTGCCGGCGCTCGTTCTGCGGGCCGATGACATACGATGGCAGGCCGTGGGGGTGGGACAGCCCGCGGCGGAACCGGTCTCCAAGCCTTAACGGACCTCGAGCATGTTGATTCTTCCCATCGGCACGGATCGACGCCACCGCACGCGCCCGTGGGTGAACTACGCGATCATCGCGGCGAACGTGGTGGTGTTTCTGCTGACGCGTCATCGGGTGCTGGACCCGTCGGACGAGGGCATCCGGCAATATTTCCTGGACCCGGACCATCCGCAGCTTTACCAGTTCATCACGTACCAGTTCCTGCACGCGGACTGGATGCACATCATCGGGAACATGGCGTTCCTTTACGTGTTCGGCGGGAACCTGGAGGACCGACTGGGCAAAGTGGCGTACCTGGGGTTCTACCTGGCGGGCGGGGTGTTGGCGGCGCTGGGGCACGCGCTGGTCGAGCCGTCGCCGGTGCTCGGGGCCAGCGGAGCGGTGGCGGCGGTGACCGGGGCGTACCTGGTGTTTTTCCCGCGGGTGCAGGTGACGATGTTCTTCTGGTTCATCTTCTACGTTGATTACTTCGAGATATCGAGCCTGGTGCTGATCCTGTTCCAGATCGGGACGAACGTGGTCTATCACTTCCTAGGGATCGGTCAGGTGGCGTACCTGGCGCACCTGGTGGGGTACGCGTTCGGTTTCGGGGTGGCGATGGTGATGCTGTGGGTGGGGCTGGCGCCGCGGGAGCCTTACGATCTTTTGGCGCTCCTGGAGCACCGCCGACGACGGCGGCAGTTCGCGAGGCTGACCAAGGGGGGGATGGCGCCGTGGATGGCGCAGGCCCCGAATGTCGCGGGTGTGTCGAACGCTTCCGGGGGTGCGGAGCTGACGCCGGCGCAGCGGCAGGTCCTGGAGCTGCGCGGGCAGATCAGCCGGGCGCTGCGGGAGCAGAACCTCGGGCACGCGGCGGACCTCTATGGCGTGCTGCTCGAGGCCGACGCCAAGGCGGTGCTGGGCCAGCAGGAGCAATTAGATGTGGCCAATGCGCTGATGTCGCAGGGGCGGTATGATCTGGCCGCCAAGGCCTACGAGCTGATGCTCGAGGTGCACGGGCGGTACACGCAGCGAGAGCAGGTGGAATTGATCCTGGGGCTGATTTACGCCCGGTATGTCACCGACGCGGCGAGGGCCAAGACGTTGCTGAGCGCCGCGCTGCCCAAGCTCACCGACATCGCGCAGCGCAAGCTCGCCGAGCAGGTGCTGGCGGAGGTGGCGTGACGGCCTTCGCGTTCAGCGGCGGGGCACGCCGGCATCGTCGAGGCGCTTGACCTGTTCGGCGGTCAGCTTCACGTCCGGGGCGGCGAGGTTTTCCTTCATCTGATCCGCGCTGCCGGCGGCCATCAGGGGGATGATGGGCGAGGGTTGCGCGAGCATCCAGGCGTAGATGACCTGATTCGGCGTGGCGCTGACTTCGTGGGCGACGCTGCGCAGGGCGGCGAGGCGGGCGTCGCTGTCGGGGCTCTGGTACTGCGGGCTGAACTTGCGGTCTTGGCGGGTGTAGGCGCCGCTGAGCAGGGGGGAGTAGGCGAGGAAGGTCAGACCATTTAAGGCGCACCATTCGACGAGCTCGGACGAGGCGTTGCGCTGGGGGGAGAAGTCGGCGTTGCTGTTGGCACGCAGGTACGTGAAGCGCTGCTGCACGCAGCAGTAGTTCGCGAGCTTGCGGGTGCTGCTGACCCAGCGGGCCTGCTCCATCCGCCAGGCGAGGAAGTTGCTCGCGCCGATCAGGCGGATCTTGCCGGCCTTGATGAGCTTGTCGAAGGCGGCGAGGGATTCCTCCTGCGGGGTGTCGGTGTCGTCGCGGTGGGCGTAGTAGAGGTCGATGGCGTCGACGCCGAGTCGATTAAGGCTTTTGTCGCATTCCTGGAGGATCAGGGCGGGCTTGAGGCTGGTCGGGACGGGGGGGTAGGTGAAGCCGACCTTGGTGGCGATGAACATCTTGCCCTGGAGCTTGCGGTCCTTGAGCCATTGGCCCAGGAGGGACTCGCTCTCACCGCCCTTGCCTGGGGGGTTCCACCAGGAGTAGCAGTTGGCGGTGTCGAGGAACGAGCCGCCGGCGGCGACGTACTGGTCGAGCAGCTCGTAGCTGAGCTCCTTGCTGTTTCGCGTGCCGAAGTTCATGGTGCCCAGGCACAGGGCGCTGACTTTGACGCCGGTGTTGCCGAGTTCGAGGGTTTTCATCGGAATTCACTCCTTGGGAGGGGTCATTATTTCTTGATGAAGACCGAGCGCCAACCCGTGGCCTCGTGGCCGCTGACGACGCGGCGCAGGGAGCTCTGGCGGACGTCCTCGACGGTGGTGAAGACCTCGGGGTCGACGCCGCGGGCGATGGCGACGACCTGCTGGACCTGGGCGCGGGGGACGATGACGAAGCACATGGCCACGTCGCCCTGCCCGCCGTGGGCGGGGACCTCGGTGACGGTGTAGTCCGCCAGGCGCAGGCCGAAGGCGACGGAGTGGTGCCGGCCCTGGGAGATGAGGGTGACGCGCTGCTGGCCGATGGCGAGCTTCTGCTCGAGCCAGATGCCCATGAGGTTGCCCGAGGCGAAGCCCAGGCCGTAGGCGAGCATCTTGGCCACGGTCAGAGTCGTCAGCACGCCCGAGACGGCCAGGAGCCAGATCATGACCTCGAAGAAGCCCAGAAACGCCGCCCAGCCTCGGTGGCCGCGGACGACGAAGATCGTGCGAACGGTGCCGATCGAGACGTCCGTCACGCGGGCGAAGTAGATGAACGCCAAGAGCGCCACCGGATACGTTTCGAGCCATTGATGCAGCGGATTCACGTCGAGCCTCCGTGGGAACCGCGTTGTGGCGCGGCGGATGAGCGTTCGCGTGAGGGGACCAATCAAAAACCCTCGCTCGCGTCCGCACGCCCCGGCGAGGGGTTTGATCGTAACAGGTTCGCCATACGGGCGAGGGATTCTTACCTGGCCCGGAGGGTCTCGACGATCGGGAGCTTGCCGACGAGGGGCTGGAGGTAGGCCTTGAAGCTCTCGTCGATGTCCTTGCCGTCGAGGATGTACTTGGGGTCGAGGGTGCGGGTCTTGGCCGCGACGTCGGTCAGGGCGATGAGTTTGTAGTCGACGCGGTAGGGATCGCTGGAGACGCGCTGGATGGCGATCGAGCCCTCGGTGTGCCCGGCGAGGGCGGCCTCGGCGGCCTTGCGGCCGGCCATGCGGGCCTCGTCGGCGTCGGTGGTGGAGGTGCAGCCGGCGAAGCAGCGCTGCAGG
>JADZCW010000192.1 GCA_020851395.1 Phycisphaeraceae bacterium | reverse complement strand
GGAGCTCGTCGAGGTCGAACTTGACGGGGTATTTCTCGCGGTCGTCCCAGGGGGACTCGCCGGCCTCGATGTGGATGCAGTGGGCGGGGCAGGCGGTCGAGCACATGAAGCAGGCGACGCAGCGGACCCGGCCTTCTTCGTCACGGTTGAGGCGGTGGACGCCCCGGAAGTTTCCTTTGAAGAGGCCGCCGTCCTCGAGGGAGAGGTCCTCGCGGCGCTCCTCGGGATAGCACATGGTCTTGTTGCGCTTGCCGCGAGCGACGGAGCCCAGGACGTGTTTGAAGGTTGTGCCCAGGCCCTTGAAGACCTCGGGGAGGTACATGGACTCGGAGCGGCGGATGGGGGTGGGGGCGATGGTGAGGATGTCTTGTTCGGGGATGGGCATGGGGGAGAGTATAGGAATGGGGGAGGATTTTGTGCCAGGCGAGGGGGGATCAGTTTTCGGTCAGTTCGAGCTCGGCCTCGAAGGCCTGGTTGAAGTCCATGACGTCGATGAAGTCTTCGATGGAGTCCTCGTCGGTCTTCTGCATGAAACCGGCGTCGACCATGGCGAAGACGATGTTGCCGAAGTCCTCGCTGCGGGTGATGTGCCAGGAGCGGAGGACGGTCTTGGCGAGCAGGCCGTATTCTTCGAGGGCGTGGTCGCGGAGGCCGAGGCAGAGCTGCGGGCCGGTGATGTGGCGGCTCTTGGGCTCGGGGGCGTCGTCGGTGTCGTTGTCGGCGTTGAGCTCGCCGTGGAGCTTGCGGACGGTGTGGTCGAGGCCCTTCTGGACGAAGAGGAAGGCTTCGAGCGGGTAGCGCGTCGAGCGTGCGAGGGCGTGTAGATCCGTGCGCATGGTGTGCATGGGTGTGTTTGCGTGAGGCCCCCCGACGTGTCCATTATATGCGGGGTTGGAGGGTGGAGGAAGGAGTAAAGAAAATGGGGCGGGGGGAACTGCTGAGCGGGGGTCTTTATTCTGCGACGGGATGGGTCCGGGGCGGGGCTTGGGGGGAGGGAGGATGAAGGGTGATGGACAAGTCGGAGATCAGGCGTGCGGGTCTGTCGGCGCGGCGGGCGATGGGGGAGTCGGCGCGTCGTTGGGCATCGGGTCGGATTCAGGAGCGGTTGCGTGGGCTGGAGTCGTGGCGGGGGGCGGGGAGTGTGGTGGTGTATCTGAGCGTGGGGGAGGAAGTAGAGACGTGGGGGTTGTTGAGGGAGCTGTTGGGTGAAGGGCGTGTGGTGGCGTGTCCGCGGGTAATGGCGGGGGGTAGGATCGAGGCGCATCGGGTTTTGGCGGAGGAAGAGTTGGTCGTGGGGAAGTGGGGGATCGCCGAGCCGGGGGTGGATCGTCCGTTGGGAGAAGGGCCGGGGTTGTGCGTGGTGCCGGGGGTGGCGTTTGATGAGTTGGGGCATCGAGTGGGGATGGGCAAGGGGTATTTCGATCGGTACTTGGGGGGCCTGCCGGGGGCTGGGGCGGGGGGGACGGTGGCGGTGGGGCTTTGCTTTGAGTGTCAGATGGTCGAGGCGATCCCGGCTGAGCCGCACGACGTGGGGATGGATGTGATCGTGACGGAGGAGCGAGTGATCGAGGTGGGGAAGGCGGGGGCGTAAATTTCGACAAGAGAATGGATGCGGCCGGGGGCGATGCGGCGGCGGCGGGATGATATGCTGTCGCCTTCCTCTTTTTATTGGAGAAGTCGTGATGAATCTGCCCGCGAAGTATCCGCCGATCTCGCCCAAGACGCCGTTCTTCCTGCATGGCGGGGACTACAACCCGGACCAGTGGATGCCGGAGGTGTATCCCGGTGTATGGGAAGAGGACATGCGGCTGATGAAGCTGGCGGGGTGCAATGAGGCGAGCGTGGGGATCTTCTCGTGGGCGTCGATCGAGCCGGAGGAGGGGAGGTTCGAGTTCGGGTGGCTCGACAAGATCATGGACATGCTGGCGAAGAACGGGGCTTTTGCTGTGCTAGCGACACCTTCGGGGGCGCGGCCGGCGTGGATGAGCCAGAAGTACCCGGAGGTGCTGCGCGTGGAGGGGAATCGGCAGCGGAATCTGCATGGGAAGCGGCATAATCACTGCTTCAGCTCGCCGGTGTATCGGGAGAAGGTGCGGATCATCAACACGAAGCTGGCGGAGCGGTACAAGGACCACCCGGCGCTGATCGTGTGGCATGTGTCGAACGAGTACAACGGGGATTGCCACTGCGACTACTGCCAGAAGGCCTTCCGGGGATGGCTGCGCAAGCGTTACGGGAACGACATCGAGAAGCTTAATCAGGCGTGGTGGACGGGGTTCTGGGCCCATCGGTTCAATGACTTCGATCAGGTCGAGTCGCCGTCGCCGATCGGGGAGGACCTGCTGCACGGTCACAACCTGGACTGGAAGCGATTTGTGACGGACCAGACGATTGATTTCTTCCGGGCGGAGATCGAGCCGCTCAAACGGATCACGCCGAAGGTGCCTGTGACGACGAACCTGATGGGGGTGTTCGAGGGGCTGGACTACTGGAAGCTGGCGAAGGAATTGGATGTGGTGTCGTGGGACCACTACCCGCCCTACCAGGACCAGGAGGACATGTGGAAGTTCGCGATCGGGGCGTCGTTCCAGCATGACCTGAACCGGTCGTTCAAGGATGGGCAGCCGTTCATGCAGATGGAGATGACGCCGAGCATGACCAACTGGATGCCGGTGTCGAAGCTCAAGCGGCCGGGGACGCTCTTGACCGAGGCGATGCAGTCGGTGGCGCACGGGGCGGACACGATTCAGTATTTCCAGTGGCGCAAGAGCCGGGGGTCGAGCGAGAAGTTCCACGGGGCGGTGGTGGACCACAGCGGGCACGAGAACACGCGGGTGTTCCGTGAGGTGGCGGAGGTCGGGGCGGTGCTCAAGAAGCTCTCGCCGGTGATCGGGACGACGGTTCGGCCGGAGGTGGGGATCATTTTCGACTGGGAGAACCGGTGGGCGATCGAGGACTCGAAGGGGCCGCGGAACGAGGGGCGCGAGTACGTCGGGACGGTGCTGGATCACTACCGGCCGTTCTGGGTGCAGGGCGTGCCGGTGGACGTGCTGAGCGAGGACTCGGACTTCTCGCGGTACAAGCTGGTCATTGCCCCGATGCTGTACATGGTGCGGGCGGGGGTGGGCGAGCGGCTGGAAAAGTTCGTGGCGGAAGGGGGCGTGCTGGTGACGACGTACCTGTCGGGGGTGGTCAACGAGACGGACTTGTGCTACCTCGGCGGATTCCCCGGGCCGCTGCGGAAGGTGATGGGGGTGTGGGCGGAGGAGATCGACGCTCCGTTCAAAGAGCAGCGCGTGAAGGTCGAATCGGCCCCTGGAAACGATGCCGGGTTGAACGGGACGTATGAGGGGCGGTCGCTGGTGGACCTGCTGCACGCCGAGGGGGCGAAGGTGCTGGCGACGTTCGGGAGCGAGTTCTACGCGGGGCGGCCGGCTGTGACGGTGAATTCGTTTGGCAAGGGCCGGGCGTACTACGTGGCGTCGCGGCATGACGCGAAGTTCCATGGGGACTTCTTCGGGCACCTGATCAAGCAGATGGGGCTGAAGCGCGTGCTCGAGACGACGCTGCCCGAGGGGGTGACGGCGCAGGTGCGCGGGGATGGGAAGAGAGAGTATGTGTTCCTGCTGAACTTTAAGCGCACGGCGGCGAAGGTGGACTTGGGGGGGAGGAAGTACAAGGACATGATCAGCGGGCAGGAGGTCGGTGGGGTGGTGGAGCTGGGGGGATATGGGAACCGGGTGCTGGAGCGGACTGTGTGAGAGGATGAGCGTTCGCATTCATTGGCTGCGGCACAACCTTGTGGAGACGTCCCATGGCTAAGGGCCGTGCACTCAAGAGGGTGTTCAAGCTCTCGCTTTGGGGGATAGGTCTGCTGGTTTATACGGCGATTCTGATCGTGTGGCTGCATCGAGCCAGTCTGGATGTCGTGCATCAGTGGCGGCAGCCGGACGAGATCGCGTATGACGGCATGGGACCTTATTACTTGTCCGTGATTGAGGGCGACTTGGACTGGCGGGGATTCCCGTTCTATGTCGATCGCCGGTATTTCATCTACATGGGGCGGGATGCGGGCAAACCTTCCCATGGCCATCTGATCGAATTCAGTTTCTATCCCTCCTACCCAGATGACCTCAATACGTTTCTGGCTAAGGGGGAGGTGCGTTGGACTCCTGAGGGGGCGGAGCTTGTGCTACCGAACGGGCATAGGGTGTTCATTCCGCAGGACATGTTCACGGGCGGGCGGTGAGGGATGGGGGCGGCCTCGCCCACGCGGGGGACGAAGCGGTGACGTTTCCCGTGGAAAGTTCCGCGTCAGATGTTTTTCGAGCCGACGGCGAGGATGCGGGGGCTCAGGAGGGGCTCGTGCTCGAGGAGGCTGGCCAGCTCGAGGATGTGATGACGCTTGGCGGGATCGGTCCAGGCGGCGTCGAGGTCGGGGACGAGCCAGGCGGGGCCGACGACGCCGAGCAGGACGCTGCAGGCGAGGCCGGCGTCCTCCAACTCGGAGGCGAGTTCGGCGGGGAGGTGGAAGTGGGCGCTGGGCAGCGTGTGGGCGCCTTGGGGTGGGTTGGTGCGGCGGCCTGTCCTGACCTCGGTCTGGATCATGCGGAGGTAGTCGGGGTCGTAGATCAGGCCCTTGGTGAGGCCATAGATGGCGCCGGCGTAACGGGAGATGGCGAAGGCCAGGAGCGTGCCGCCGGGTCGGAGGACACGCTTGGCCTCGAGGAGGGCCTGGCGGCGATCCGCTCGGTCGACGAGGTGGTAGAGCGGGCCGTGCATCATGACCATGTCGGCGGAGGCGTCGGCGAAGGGTAAGGCGAGGGCGTCGCCGACGCGGATGCTGGCCAGGGGCGGGGCGCCGGGCTGGCGGGCGTTGGCCTGGGCCTGCTCGATGTGTTTGGGGACGATGTCCAGGAGGTGCACGTCGTGCCCGAGCGCGGCCATGAAGAAGGAGTAGACACCGCCGGCGCCGCCGACGTCGAGAATGACGGCCCGGGGTGGGGGCAGGTAGCGGGTGATCAGGTGCTCGGTCCTGTGACGCTCGAGCTGGCCGAAGCCGTCGGAGAGGCGTTTCGATTCGTCGTAGGCATTCGTGTAATGCGCGACGATCTGCTGGCGGAGGTTGGCGTCGGGATCGGGGGGCATGGACAGGGTCTTGGTGGTGTTCACGGGGTTGCGGGGGCACGTAGAGCCTGACGGGCATGTTATCAGGGAGGGGAGGGGCTGATCAGTGCGATATAAAAAAACCTCGGCCTGGTTCGCGCTCCGGGGAGGGGCGGGACGAGGACGAGGTGGTTTTTTCGATGCGGTGATCTTTGATCGCCGCTAAACGGGGGGGCGGGTTTTTCCATCCGGGCCTGAAGGGCCCGGCTTGGAGGCCCGCCCCCCCCGGAAGCTTGGGGGGGCCGGTTGGCTTACTTGTGGAACGACTTGCTCATGTCGGACTTGGAGGTCTTGGCGGAGGTTTTCTTGAAGGTGGACTTTTTGATGAGGTTCTTGAGCATGGCGTCGTAGGCGTTGCGCTGGGTGGGGATCTTGACG
>JADZCW010000191.1 GCA_020851395.1 Phycisphaeraceae bacterium | reverse complement strand
GGGGCGGAAGGATTCGAACCTTCGAAGGCATAATGCCGCCAGATTTACAGTCTGGCCCGTTTGGCCGCTTCGGTACACCCCCGAGGCAGGCCGAACACAGTAACCAGATCGGGTTGTTCGTTCAACCGATTAGCGCGTTGGGGCGATGTATCCTGCTGCCCGAGCGGGCGCTAGGCGACCACGACGCGACGTGGATTCCCAAGGTCTTGCTTCCGGGGGTCCGGTAAAAACCCTCGGCGGGGCGGGTCAGGGGATTGCGAGCGACAGTCGCGGGCACTAGCATGGTCGGACCTTCTTTTCGCAAGCGTTCAGCTTGCACGTGCAGGCTGACTTGCGGGGTGAGTCGTCGGCATGATTGCCCAAATTTCCGCCCTTGACGCCAACGTGCTGGTGCTGAACAAGCTGTGGATGGCCGTGCGGGTCACCAGCGCCCGGCGTGCGTTCTCGCTTTTGTGCCGGGGGTTGGCGGAGGTCATCCACGTCGATGACGGGTCGTACAGCGCTCACGACTACGAGAGCTGGGCGGATCTGTCGGCCGTGCGTGAGCGTTTCGAGGCCAGCACGCACCACTACCAGTGGGTGCGAACGGTGCGGTACGAGATCGCGGTGCCCAAGGTGGTGCGGCTGCTGGGTTACGACCGGCTGCCGCGGCAGGACGTCAAGCTCAACCGGCGGAATATCTTCGCGCGGGACGCGAGCAGGTGTCAGTTCTGCGGGCGGTCGTTCCCGACGTCGGAACTGACGCTCGATCACCTGATCCCGCGCAGCCAGGGTGGGCTGAGCACATGGGAAAACCTGGTCTGCTGCTGCGTGGCGTGCAACGCCCGCAAGGGTGGTCGGACACCGGATCAGGCGGGGATGAAGCTGGTGCGCCGGCCTATCAAACCAAAGCGCAACCCTGTGATCACCATGAGGTTGGGCACGGCCCAGTACGCGAGTTGGCAGCCGTTTCTGGACAACGCCTACTGGTCGGTCGAGCTGCGTTAGGTCTGTATCTGCAAGGCACTTAGTTTTTAATGCCGATCGTGAGCCTACGGCTCGCGGCGCGGTGTCGCGCGCCTATAAAAAGGTGTGCCGGGCAACGACCGTTTGTAGGGGTTGGAGCGGTCAGTGCGGCCAGTCATTCTCGCCAGATTGCCTGACCCGATTAAGTCACCACATAGGGCCACCGATGTAAAAATGGGTGATTTAGGTCAACATTCCACGCGCGCGGGACGTGTCACGAGCGTGGGGAGGAACCGGCAATGAGCGCCCATGGCAATAACGGCAAGCCCGCGGCGGAAGAGTCCCTGACCCCCTCGGAACTGGCGAACAAGATGGTCTTCACCACCGGTGAGGCGGCGGAGGTCTGCAAGGTGTCACAGCAGACGATCATCCGCTGCTTCGACAGCGGTCGGCTGCACGGCTTCCGCGTGCCCGGAAGCCGGTTCCGGCGGATCCCCCGCGAGGAGCTGATCCGCTTCATGCGGGAGAACAACATCCCCACCGAGCTGCTCGAGGCCGGGCGGAAGAAGCGCATCCTGGTCGTGGACGATGACGAGCAGATCGTCGAGCTGTTCGTGGACGTGCTCAGCCGCGACGACCGGTTCGAGGTCAAGACGGCCAAGTCGGGGTACGACGCGGGGGTGCTGACCGAGCAGTTCAAGCCGGACCTGATGATCCTCGACTACATGCTCGGGGACATCAACGGCAACGTGGTCTGCCAGACGGTGCGGAAGATTCCGACGCTGGCGGGGATGAAGATCATCATCGTCTCGGGCGTGGTCAAGCAGCACGAGATCGACGACCTGCTGTCGGCCGGGGCGGACGAGTTCGTCAAGAAGCCGTTCAACATCGAGCGCCTGATGGGCCGGATCGGGGAGCTGCTGGAGATTGGTTGAGACCTACGACCCCGCAAGTGAGCCCGGCCTATCCCGGAACAAGTGATGTCGACGACGAGCGTGGATGCATCCCGGGCGCGCCGCGTCGAGCTGATCCTTGGTCAGCTCGAGAGCTTGCCGACGTTGCCCGCGGTGGCCATGCGCTTGCTGGCCCTGACGACCAGCGAGGAGTCGGAGTCCGAGGAAGTGGTCCGGCTGATCAAGGCGGACCCGTCGCTGACGAGCAAGCTGCTGTCCCTGTGCCGGCGGTCGAACATGGGCGTCCGGGCCGACGCGATCAGCATCGACCGGGTGGTGCTGCTGCTGGGCTACAACGCGGTGCGGAACGCGGTGCTGTCGCTGAAGGTGTTTCAGCTCTTTCACGCCGGGGCCGAGGAGGCTGAGGCCCTGGACGCGGCGTCCGGGCCGGAGGGCGAGGCCGCGTCGAACTTCGACCGCCGAGGGCTGTGGCAGCACAGCCTGGCGGTGGCCATCTGCTGCGAGCTTCTGGCCCACGCGCACCCGCACATCCCGGAGCTGCGTCCGTCCGACGCGTTCGTCTGCGGGCTCTTGCACGACATCGGCAAGGTGGCGTTGCACATGGTCCTGCCCCGGGCGTACCAGCGGGTGACGGAGCTGGCGGAGCTCAACCAGGGCAACGTGGCGGAGTTCGAGCGGAGGGTGGTGGGGATCGATCATCACACGGCGGGCAAGCGGCTGGCGGAGCAGTGGCAGTTGCCGCACGAGATCCAGGACAGCATCTGGCTGCACGGATCGAGCTATGAGCTGTTGCCTCGGCTTGAGCACCGGGCGCTGGTGGGGCTGGTGGGGCTGGCGGACCTGGTGGTTCGCCGACAGCACATCGGCTACAGCGGGAATTTCGCGATCAGCGCCTCTCCGAGCGTGATGGCTCGCGCGATGGGGCTGGACCCTGAGAAGGTCGAGCAGGTCGCGGGGCGACTCTTTGAGGAGATCCGGCTGCAGGGTGAATTGCTCGGGCTTGACGATCAGCCGTCGCAGGAGCTGTTCCTGCGTTCGATCCAGAACGCCAACGAGGCGCTGGGCCGGCTCAACGCGGCGCTCGAGCGTCGCGGGCGGGCGGCGTCTCGGCAGGCACGGACGCTGGCGTCGATCGCGGCGTTCCAGGCCCAGGCCGGGTCGAGCGCGGGGCTTGCGGACGTGCTGGGGCGCGTGGCGGCGGCGGCGTCCGAGGCGCTGGGGCAGGGGTTCTACGCGATGGTCTGCCGGGGGGCGTCGGGTGAGCCGTGGCTGGTGGCACAGTTCGGGCCGGACGGGCAGGTGCGGCGGGCCAAGTACGTCGACCCGCCGTCACGGGCGGTGCAGGACGCATGGCGGACGGCGTCGGACCCCGGGGCGGTGGGGCTGATGGCGCTGCTGCCGTGGGTGACGGACTATCTGATCGACGCGTCGGACCTGCACCAGGTGCGGCTGCTGCCATTGGCGTGCGGGGAGGAGCCGGCGGCGGTGCTGTTGCACGATCGGCCGATGCTGCCCCCGCGGGAGGAGCTCGAGGCATTGACGCTGACCTGGGCGGCGGCGATCGGGGCGACGGTCCAGAATGAGTCGGCCAAGCGATTGGGAGAGGAGCTGGCCGAGGCCAACCGGCAGTTGGCCGAGACGCAGGATCGTCTGCTGGACTCGCAGACGCTGATCCGACTGGGGGAGATGGCGGCGGGGGCGGCCCACGAGATGAACAACCCGCTGGCGGTGATCTCCGGCCGCAGCCAGTTGCTGGTTCAGTCGCTCGGGCCGGGGTCGGAGGAGCACAAGTCCGCGGCCAAGATCGTCGAGCAGTCGCATCGGCTGAGCGACCTGATCTCGTTCCTGCGGATGTTCGCCGACCCGCCCAAGGCCGAGCGGGCCCCGACGAAGGTGGGGCCCATGCTCGACGAGCTGGTGCGGGCGGTGCAGGCCGAGGCCAAGGAGTATCACAAGGACGTGCCGCTGTCGATGAAGGTCGATCCCTCGGCGCCGCCGGTGATGATCGACGCCAAGAAGGTGGCCGGGGCGGTGCGGGAGCTGGTGCTCAACGCGATGCAGGCCTCGCCCAAGAGCAGCGTGCACATCTCAGCGAAGGTCGGGCCCGAGCCTGATCTCTTGACGATCCAGGTGGCCGACGACGGTCTGGGCATGGAGCGGGCGGTGCTCGAGCACGCGATGGACCCGTTCTTCAGCAGCAAGGCAGCGGGCAGGCGGACGGGGATGGGGCTGCCTCGGGCTCAGCTCTTGGCGCGGGCGCATGGCGGGGAGATCAAGCTCTCGAGCACGCCCAATCGCGGGACGACGGCGACGCTGCTGATCCCGCTGCGCGATCCGCCGGGCGTTGAACGATCGAAGTGATCGTGCGCGCCGCTCCGTCAGGTTGCACCCCTGAGGTCTGATCTCGGGTATCACTCGCATATCTCGACGATCACGCCCTTCTTTTCTGGACGACATGGGGAAAACCACGTGTGTGGTCTTGGTCGGCGAGCATTCGTCGGCAAGAATTCACCGTTATTCCCGGGCGTGAGCGGGGACGGTCACGAGGGACTTTTCCGGCCCGGCGCTTTATTCCGGTCGCGCCGAAGGGGTGGACAAGTCGGAGCAAAAGTTCTCTAAGGAGGGGCTAATTCACTGGACAGAAATACCGATAGAACGCCTAGCCGGCTTCCTGAAGGACGCTTGGGGCAGGATTTCGTGGTCGAGATGAGCGTCCGGGGCCTGGGAGTTGGGAGAAAGCAGTGCCGCAACGCAAGACCAGCATTCGTGCACGGGTGGCGGAACAGGCCGGGTCGGTCGACCCGGCCAAGAGCCGTCAGATCCTGGTGATCGATCCCGACCCGCAGGCCGGTGAGTTGATCAAGGGCATTTTCGCCGCGCGTGGGGCGACGGTTCGCACGGCCGGCGGGTTCGATCAGGCCCGGCAGCAGACCCAGCGGTGGCAGCCGGACCTGGTGGTTGTTTCCGACGCGTTACAGGACGTCGCCGTCGACCAGGCGGTCAGCGCCAGCCGCGAGCAGTGGCGGCACGCCCAGACCATGGTGCTGTGCAGCAAGGTCAGCGGGCCACAGGCCGTCGCGATGATGCGGCTGGGGGTGTGCGACCTGCTGACGCGGCCGCTGCGCAAGATGGAAGTCGCTCAGCGGATCGAGCTGGCGCTTCGCCGTCAGGCGGGGCGCGGCAAGGTCAAGCGGCGCATCCATCGGCTCCAGCGCATCTGCCACAAGCTCCAGCACGCCCACGACGAGGTCACGCAGCAGGTAGACATCCTCTGCACGGACCTGGTCGCGGCGTACCAGGAGCTGGCGGCACAGATGCAGCAGGTGGTGCAGACTCGGGACTACGTGGCGCTGGTGAAGCAGGAGCTCGACCTCGAGCAGCTGCTGCGCAAGACGCTTGAGTACATCCTTGAGAAGGCCGGGCCGACCAACGCGGCGATCTTCCTGCCCGCGAGCATGGATGAGTTCAGCCTCGGGGGGTACGTCAACTACGACTGGACGCACGAGTCGCCGGAGCTGCTGTTGCAGATGCTCGCTGAGGGGGTGGCGGCGCGGATCGCGGGGCAGGAGGACGTGCTGCACGTGACCGACGACGCGGAGATGAAGCGGTGGATGGGGCCGGAGTGCGATTACCTTCAGGGGTCGCACCTGGTGGCCATGCCCTGCCGCCGCAAGGGCGAGGCGCTGGCGGTGATCATGCTCTTCCGCGACGGGGCGACACCGTTCGACGCGGCCGTGGTCAACGTCTGCAAGGCGCTCGGGCCGCTGCTGGCTGAGTACCTGACCAAGATCATCCGAATTCACCACCGGCACCTGCCGGACCCGCCGGCCGACGACGAGCAGGAGGGGGAGGATTTCGGGGGTTTGGCGGCGTAAGGACGCGGGCCCAGCGGGTATTGAAGATGATTTGAGCCGCCGGCGAGCAAGCTGGCGGTTTTGTTTGGTGGGGTCATGGGGCGGGTGGTCGATGAAGGCCAGCCCCAAAAACTTCCGGGGGGAAGTAAACTGACGGGGTGAGCAAGACCTCCTCCAAATCGTCGGGATCCTCCCCCAAGGCCACACCTAAGCCCTGGGAGCACGCCCAGGGGGGCGTCGGGTCGGCGTCGGACGAGCTGGCGGTGCGGTTCGTCGAGTCGCTGAGCTACGACCGGCGGCTGTCCAAGCACGACATCGCCGGGTCGGTGGCCCATGCGCGGATGCTGGCCAAGGTGGGGCTGATCTCCAAGGACGAGCTGGGCCAGATCGAGAAGGGCCTGGGCGCGATCCGGGCGGAGATCGAACGCGACGGGGACGCCTGGGCGGGCTGGAAGCTCGAGCTCGAGGACGTGCACATGTGCATCGAGGCGGCGCTGATCGAGAAGGTCGGCGACGCGGGCCGGAAGCTGCACACCGGACGCAGCCGCAATGACCAGGTGGCCCTGGACCTCAAGCTCTGGGTGCATGAGGCGATCGGGAATCTCGGGCCGATGTTCGGCAAGCTGTTCGGCGCGTTCGTGGAGCTGGCGGGGCGGGACGGCGAGATCGTGATGCCCTCCTACACGCACCTGCAACGGGCGCAGCCGATCGTGGTCGGCGGGGAGCTGATCGCGTGGCTCGAGGCGTTCGACCGGGCGTGGCGGCGGTTCGGGGCGCTGTGGGAAGTGAACAAGGAGAATCCGCTGGGCGGCGGGGCGGCGGCGGGGTCGGGGCTGCCGTTGGACCGGGGCGTGACGGCTGAGAGTCTGCCGGTCGGGCCACCGACGGGCAGCAGCCTCGACGCGACGGCGAGCCGGGACGCGGCGCTGGACATGCTCTACGGGCTGGCGATGACGGCGATGACGCTGTCACGCTGGGCGGAGCAGTGGATCCTCTACGCGTCGTGGGAGTTCGGCTTCATCAAGCTCGATGGGCGGTACACCACGGGCTCGTCGATGATGCCGCAGAAGCAGAACCCGGACATGCTCGAGCTGATTCGGGGGCGGTGCGGGAACGTCTACGGGAACCTGGTGGCGCTGCTGACGATCTGCAAGGGGCTGCCCATCGGGTACAACCGGGACCTGCAAGAGGACAAGCGGCAGCTCTTCGCGGCGTATGACCTGGTGATGGATTGCCTGGACATGGCGGGGCGGATCGTGGCGACGGCGAAGTTCCAGGGGGAACGGATCGCCCATGGGCTCGAGCGCGGGTTCCTCGACGCGACGAGCCTGGCTGAATACCTGGTGACGCGCGGGGTGCCGTTCCGGACGGCGCACCAGGTCGTCGGTTCGCTGGTGCATGAGTGCCAGACGCGGGGCGTGGAGTCGCTGGCGAAGCTGCCCCCGGAAGTGTTCACCACGACGTGCAAGGCCAAAGGACTCGACGCGAAGGTGATCGGGCCCGACATGGCCCAGTGGCTGGGCGCCGAGCAGGTGGTGCGGCGGTACCAGACGCTGGGCAATGCCGGCGTCGAGGGGTATCGGCGCGAGATCAAGCGCTGGCGGGAGCGATTGGCTCGGTGAGCGGCGGCGGGTGACGGGGATGATGATTCATTGAGCGGGAGTGAGCAGGCGTGCTGATACTGACGGTGATCAGTGGACCGGATCGCGGCAAGCGGTTCGAGCTGCCCGACGAGGAGCCTCAGCTCATCGGGCGGTCGAGCGAGGCGCTGCCGCTGACGGACCAGACCATCTCCCGCCGTCACGCGGAGCTGACGCCGGACGAGGGCAAGTGGTACCTGCGCGACCTGCACAGCTCCAACGGGACGTTCCTGAACAACCGGCGGGTGGTGACGCGGACGCTGTTGCAGGTGGGGGACCAGATCCGGGCGGGCAACACGATGTTCGCCTTCGGTCAGGAGAAGAAGGACCCGGGGGTGAGGCTGGGGGCGGCGGACGAGATCGACTCGCACCTCGAGGCGGCGGTGGCGGCCAACCAGGAGTCGATGATCATGGCCGTCCCGGACCCGTCCGAGGCGGCGGTGTTCAACCTCAACGTGATCTACCGGCTGCTGGAGCTGATCGGTTCGACGACGGACCGGGCGCAGCTCCTGGACAAGGTGATGGACCTGATCTTCGAGTATTTCCAGGCGGATCGTGGGTTCATCCTGATGCGCGAGGGGGAGAAGGGGGAGTTCGAGCCGGTGGTGGTGCGCCACCGTCGGCCGCCGCGTCAGGAAGAACGGCAGATCACGGCCAGCCAGACGATCGTGGAGTACGTGGCCAAGCGGCGGCAGGGCGTGTTGTCGAGCAACGCGATGAACGATCTGCGTTTCTCGACGGGGGACAGCGTGCAGCGGTACGCGATCCGCTCGGCGTTGTGCGTGCCGATCATGTTCAAGGAGGAGCTGTTCGGGGTCATCCACCTCGACAGCAAGATCGTCAACTACACCTACACGGAGGACCAGCTGCATCTCTTGACGGCGATCGGGGTGCAGACGGGCCTGGCGTTGGCGAACATGCGGCTTTATTCCGAGCGGTTGGCACGCGAGCGGCTGGCGGCGGTGGGGCAGACGGTGGCTTCGATCTCGCACTCGGTCAAGAACATCATCCAGGGGCTGTCGGGGGGCGCGGAGGTGGTGGAGCTTGGGCTGCGCAAGGGCAACATGTCGGTGGTCAAGAACGGCTGGCCGATCGTCACGCGAAACCTCGAGCGGATCTCGGGTCTGGCGATGAACATGCTGACGTTCTCGAAGCAGCGCAAGCCGGAGCTGGAATTGGTCGATCTCAACAAGCTGATCGAGGAGGTGGTGCAGCTGGTGCAGGCGCGTTACGACGACAAGAAGGCGGCGCTGCTGACGGACCTGGCGTCGGACCTGCCGGCGGTACCGGTGGATCCGGCGGGGGTGCACCAGGCGGTGCTGAACCTGGTGGTCAACGCGCTCGACGCGGTCGAGCCCGAACGCGGGGCGGTGACGATCGGGACGCGCCATGAGATGATCGAGAGCGAGGTGGAGATCAGCGTGGCGGACAACGGGCCGGGGATCGACCCGGAGATCCGCAAGCGGATGTTCCTGCCTTTCTACTCGACCAAGGGGCT
>JADZCW010000190.1 GCA_020851395.1 Phycisphaeraceae bacterium | reverse complement strand
CGTCACGGCCCTGCGCGACTACCTGGCCTGCCCCTATCGTTTCTATCTGAAATACATCGAAGAACTCGAGCCCTTCACCGAGGGGCCGGCCGAGCTCGACGCGATGAGCTTCGGCAACCTGGCCCATGAGGTGCTTGCCGAGTTCGGGCGTGAACAGGATCTCTCAGCCTCCACGCAATCGCGGGCGATCGAGGCCTTCCTCCACGACCGCCTCGACCGGACGGTCGAACGACACTACGGCCCCAAACCACCCGCGGCCGTGCGCCTCCAGCAGGAGCAGCTCCGCCACCGTCTGTCCGTGCTCGCCGAACGCCAGGCCGAGCGAGCCGCCGCGGGCTGGCGCATCCTCCCGGCGGCAATCGAGGCCGACGCCGAGAAGTCCTGGACGATCGAAGGATCGCCGCTGACGATCCGCGGCCGGATCGACCGCATCGACGTGCACCCCGAGCACGGCTGCTGCATCCTCGACTACAAGACCAGCGACCGCGGCCAGACGCCCGAACAGACCCACCACAAGGGCCAGGGCGCCCAGCGGCAGTGGACGGACCTGCAGCTGCCGCTCTATCGCGAATTGGCCCGGCCGATCCTCGCGGCGAACAAACTTGGTGGGGCGAGTGTGTCGCTGGGCTACGTCCGCCTGCCGAAGAAGACCGCCGACATCGGCTTCCGCACCGCGGGCTGGAGCACCCAGGACGTGGACGAGGCGGTGGATCGCGCACGCGAGGTGATGACGCTCATCCGCCGCGGCGTCTTCTGGCCGCCGTCCGAGCCGGTGGACTTCGAAGACGGCCTCGAGGGCCTGTGCATGGACGGCTGCCTGGACCGGCAGGCGGTCATCGACACCCGCCAGCGTCAGCACGCCCCCGCCGGTCGGAAGGAGGCCAAGCGATGACCTCCTCCGCCACGCTGCCGCACCACGTCATCCGCGCCTCGGCCGGATCGGGCAAGACGTACCTGCTGGCCGTGCACTACCTCCGCCTGCTGCGCGACGGGGCCGACCCGGGCTCCATCCTGGCCACAACGTTCACCCGCAAGGCGGCCGGCGAGATCCTTCATCGCGTCCTGGGCCGGCTCGCAGCTGCCGTGCTCGACGAGTCCTGCGGAGAAATGCGCAGACTCAGCGAGGATCTCAACAAAGGCCTGCCCGCCCGAAAGCATCGCCCGCTCGACCGCCAGGACTGCCTGCGACTGCTCGACAAGCTCTGCGGCCAGCTCCACGGCCTGTCGATCGGCACCATCGACGCCTTCCTCAGCCGCGTGGTCAGCTGCTACCGCCACGAACTGGGCCTGGCCGCCGGCATGACGATGATCTCGCCGGGCGATCCGCTGGACCGGCAGCTGCGCCGCCGGGCCATCGAGGCGGTGCTCGAGGGCGAGCAGGACGTGCGGACCATGCTCGAGCTGCTCCGCAGACTGCACCACGACCAGGCCTCCCGCTCGGTCACGCAGGCTCTCGAGGACATCACCTCGGACCTCTACGATCTCTACCGCGAAGCGCCCGAGGCCGACGTCTGGCAGCGCCTGCAACCTCCGCCGGGCCTGCTGCCCCCGGTCGAGCTTCAATCGCACATCCTGAACCTGGGGGAACTGGTCCCTCGCAAATGGGACAGCCAGATGGCCAAGGCGCTCGCCGGCGACTATCACGCCGCGGCGGCCTGGGACTGGGAGATATTCCTCCAGAAGGGCCTGGCCGCCAAGATCGCCCAGGACGGCGCCGACGCCAAGTTCTACCGCAAACCGATCCCCCCCGACCTGGTCGACGCCTACGAGCCGCTGATCGAGCACGCCCGGGCCGACCTGATCGGCCGCGTGGCTCAGCGCACCAGCGCCATGCACGACCTGCTGACGCGCTTCGACGGCCACTACCTGCGCCTGCGAAGGGAGCAGGGCCTGCTGCTCTTCTCCGACCTGACCTGGCTGCTCGGCCAAGCCATCAACCCGCCCCCGGAAGATGACAACCCGTCAGGTATGGCCGATGCGGCGACAATGTTCAGCCTCGACGACCTCTACTACCGCCTCGACTCCAGTGTGCAGCACCTGTTGCTGGACGAGTTCCAGGACACCAGCCCGTCGCAGTGGCGCGTCCTGCGCCCGCTGGCCCAGGAGATCGCCGCCCACGGCGATGGCTCGCGGCGGCTGCTGTGCGTCGGCGACGTCAAGCAGTCGATCTACGGCTGGCGGGGCGGCTGCGCCGAGATCTTTAGCCGCGTGGCCGACGACCTGAACCTGCCCCCGGAGTCGCTCGGACGGCTGAGCCTCTGCTGGCGCTCGTCCCCGGTCGTCCTGCGGGCCGTGAACAAACTCTTCAGCGACCTGCCCGCCAACGCGGCGCTGACCGATCACCGCGACGTGACCGAGGCATGGATCGAGGGCTTCGAGCCGCACCAGGCGGCTGATCCCAAGCGGCCGGGTTATGTCGAGCTATGCCTGGCTCCCGCCATCGAATCGGCCGACCACGACGCTCCCGACGACGACAGCGTCGAGACCATCGACCACGGTTACCTCGGCTGGGTCGCGCTGCGGATCGCCGAATTGGCGCGCACAGCCCCGACGGCGAGCATCGGCGTGCTGCTGCGGCGCAACGCCGTGGCGGGCGCCCTGATCCATCTCCTCCGCCAAAAGGGCGTGGAGGTCAGCGGCGAGGGCGGATCGACGCTGCTCGACGACGCGGGCGTGAACCTCATCCTCGCCGGCCTGCGCCTGGCGGATCATCCGGGCGACAGCGCCGCAGCCTTCCATGT
>JADZCW010000189.1 GCA_020851395.1 Phycisphaeraceae bacterium | reverse complement strand
GGCCCCCGGAAGTTGTGTTTGAACACAGCGGCGATGCAGGACTTGACCACGGATTCGTCGAGGATGTAGCCCAGGCCGGCGACGTGGGCGGCGAGCTGGCCGAAGACCTGGTCGCTGAGGCAGCCGATGCCGTGCTGATATTTGGGCGCGTCGGGCTTGAGGCAGTCGAAGGTCTGGACGAGGTACTCGCCCCGGAAGAGTTCCTTCTGCGTCTTGTCGCGTCCGGCGTGGTAGAGGCGTTCGTATTCGTCGGCGGAGGTGTTGTCGCCGAGGTGGCGGGCGATCTTCGAGCCGGCGAGCAGGGCGGCGAGGTAGAAGCACTGGGTCAGGGGATTGGGCCCCTGGAAGTTGATGTCGTAGGTGTTGTGCTGGTCCCCGTCGACCAGGCCGTCCTTGTCGCGGTCCCACTGGTGCCAGGCGTATTCGAGGGCCCGCTTGGCGTGGGGCCACATGAACTTGAGGTATTGCTCGTCGCCGCTGAAGCGCCAGTCACGGTAGAGCTGGACAATCCCGCCGAGCTGGCCATCGCTGGCGGCGTGATGCATGGCGGCCTTGGGATCGAAGGTGTGAGCCGGCTTTCCCAGCGGCAGGGGGAGGCGGAAGATGATGCCGCCGTGCTTGCCGTGCTCGCCGGCCTCGAAGCTGTACTGGTACTCGGCCCGGCGCATGGTGCGGTGCAGGTCGGGGAAGAGCATGGCCTGCGTGAGCGCGTAGTTCCAGACGTGGGTGCAGGAGCCCTCACAGCAGCCGTTGTTGTCGCCGCAGCCTTCCCAGCCGTAGAAGGTGCCGTCCTGTAGGCGCAGGCAGGTGGGGCTGTGGAGGATCGAGGCGGTGTTGGCGATGGACTCGATGACCTCCATCGGGAGGGAGCTGTTCCAGAGGGCGTCGGCGAAGGCCTCGGTCTTGCCCTCGAGCTCGGATTGGCGGGCGAAGAAGTCCTCGGCTGCGTCCCAGGCGGTGGGGTAGCGGCGGGCGTAATCGTTCTTCCACTTGGGGCGTTCGGATTCCTTCTTGTCGCCCTCGCCCCAGTACTTGGTGAAGTTGGGGAAGCACCAACTGATTAGGAAGGGCAGGTCGGCCGACTGGCCGGGGGCGAGGGTGACGCAGAGACCCAGCGTGCCGGCGGTCCTGCTTCCGGGGGTGGTGTAGGGGTGCTCGTCGCCGAGCTGGCCGTCCTTGCTGAAGGTGTCCCAGAAGTGATGCGTGCTGTCGAACCAGCCGACGTCGCGGAGCCAACTCGTCGTGTAGGTGATATCGGTCCAGCTGGTGGTCAGGGCTGCGGTGCCGTGGCGGTGGTCGTCGGGGGCGAAGCGGGTGTTCTCGAAGTAGAGGCCCCGGCAGTGAGCCCCGGAGGGGAAGGTGTTGCGGAAGGTGTTCAGGGCCTTATTGGGGTCTTCCTTGACGATGGGCACGCCCTGGCCGACGGGGTTGTTCATCGACCACGCCAGAGCGGCGCGGACGGGGTGCTTGGTGCGGTTGCGGAGCGTGTAGGTGAGGCAAGCCACCGGCATGGCGGAGCTGTCGTGGTCGAGGGGGATGAAGGGGCTGTAGGCCCGTAGCGAGATCTGCAGTGGGTAGTCGGGCTGCTCGAACTCGATGTGGGCGAAGGGGAAGCGCCCCCGGAAGATGGCGTTGGCGAAGCATGGAAGTCCGCTGGCCTGGGCGCGGCTGACGCCGAAGCCGCCGCCGAGGAAGTCGCGGTTGAAGGGGCCCTGGACGGTGCGGGTCTGACTCGGCGCGCCCTCCTCCTGGCACCAGAGGACGGGGAAGGTGAAGTCGAGCAGGTTGCCCTTGGCGGGGCGATTATAGATCTCCCAGTCGCGGAGGGAGCCGCGACCCTCGAGGCTGACGCAGCCGGCGCCGATGCCGCCGAGCGGGAAAGCCACTTCGCGCAATTGCGGGCCACGGTAGGTGACGGCCTTGACCATGAGGTGAGCCTTCGAGCCCCCTTGAGGGGCGGATGGGGATGAGAATTGCGGGACGGGCGGGCAGTTTACCGGCAAATCGGCTGCGCAACACCCCCGAGCCCCTCCCGCGGCGGGCCGGTCGGCCGCCGGTTTGGGAAGATATCCACCGCTGGCATAGGGCTTTGCTCTTGTGTGAAGGCGACATGTACAATGCTTGACGTGTCTGCGGGGGTTACACGGTCAAGAACGTCGTCATGGGCGCGGCTCATGCGACCCACAGCCTGATCAGGAGCAGCAACGATGCGCAGGACTCTGGCTCTCGTTCTGATGGTGACGATGGTGGTGGGCTTTACCGGGTGCAAGGCCAAACAGAAAGATCAGCTCTCGGACGCACCACCGCCGCCGCCGGTCCCAGCCGACACCACGGTGGACATGTCCTACCAGGCCCCGCCGCCGGCGGCCCCGGCTTACGTGGCGCCCCAGCCCGCCCCGGCGATGGGCAACACCTACACGGTGCAGAAGGGCGACACGCTCTGGTCCATCTCCCGTCGCTTCTACGGCGACCCCAAGCGATGGACCGAGATCGCCTCGGCCAACGGCATCGATCCGAACACCAAGATCATCAAGGTCGGCCAGGTGTTGACGATCCCGTGAGGTGGTTTGTAGTCTAGGACCAGCCTGCCCGGTTTCCGGGAGAGGGCGCTGCGAAATGCTACCAGGCCCCGCTGTCGGCGGGGCTTTTTTCTACCGATTCGGGCGTTTGCGGCTCGCACGGTTTTGCCTCCGTTGGCGGAAAGGATGCTGACATGTCCGAACGTCTTGCGTGGGGGATTCTCGGCGCCGGGAACATCGCCAAGGCCTTCGCCACGGGCCTGAGCAAGTCGCGGACCGGCCGGCTCGTCGCGGTCGGCAGCCGGTCGATGGATAAAGCGAGGCAGTTTGCCCAGGAGTTCGGCGTCGAGCGGGCCCACGGCTCCTACGAGGATCTGCTGGCGGACCCCAAGGTGCAGGCGGTCTACATCTGCACGCCGCACCCGATGCACCCGCAATGGGCCATCCGCGCGGCCGAGGCGGGCAAGCACATCCTCTGCGAGAAGCCCGTGGGGCTGAACCACGCGCAGGCGATGGCGATGATCGAGGCGGCGCGGGAGCACGACGTCTTCTTCATGGAGGCGTTCATGTACCGCTGCCACCCGCAGACGGCCAGGCTGCTCGAGATCCTGCGGGCCGGGACGATCGGCCAGGTGCAGATGATCCAGGCGACCTTCAGCTTCCGGGCGGGCGACAACCCCGAGAGCCGTCTCATGAACAACAAGCTCGGGGGCGGCGGCATCCTCGACGTCGGCTGCTACTGCACGAGCATGTCGCGCCTCGTCGCCGGGGCGGCGTGGGGCTTGCCTTTTGTCGAGCCGGCGCAGGTCGTCGGGCTCGGGCACGTCGGCAAGACCAACGTCGACGAGTACGCCGCGGCGATCCTCAAGTTCCAGGCGCCCCCCGGCCAGAGTGGAGAGATCGTCGCCCAGGTGGCCACGGGCGTGCGGCTGAACCAGGACAACAGCGTGCGGATCTACGGGACGGACGGCTCGATCGTCGTGCCCAATCCCTGGATCCCGGCTCGCGAGGGCGGCAGCGTCAAGATCATCGTCAATGCCAAGGGGCAGACGCAGGAGATCGAGGTCAAGAGCGACGAGTACCTCTACGGCATCGAGGCGGACACGGTGGCCAAGTCGCTGCCGGCGCGGCAGGCGTCGCCGCCGGCGATGACCTGGGATGACACGCTGGGGAACATGGCGACGCTCGACCGGTGGCGGCAGGCGATCGGGCTGGTGTATGACGAGGAGAAGCCCGGCGCCACGCCCCGCCCGCTGCACGGTCGTCCGCTGGCGCGTCGGCCCGTCGGCTCGCTCAAGCACCCGATGAAGTACGCCCGCCTTGCGGGGGTGGACAAGGACATCTCGCGGCTGATCGTGGGCTGCGACAACCAGCGGGTGTATGCGCACTCCCAGGCGCTCTTCGACGACTGGTTCGAGCGCGGCGGGACGGCGTTTGACACGGCCTACGGCTACGGCGACGGCGTGCCGGAGCGGCTGCTGGGCGGGTGGGTCAAGTCGCGCGGCGTCCGCAAGGACGTGGTGATCATCGGCAAGGGCGCCCACACGCCGCAGTGCGACCCGGTCAACCTGACGCGTCAGCTTCACGAGAGCCTCAACCGCCTGCAGACGGACCACGTGGACCTGTACCTGATGCACCGGGACAACCCGGAGGTGCCGGTGGGCGAGTTCGTGGACGTGCTCAACGAGCACAAGAAAGCGGGACGGCTGAGCCTCTTTGGGGGTTCGAACTGGACGATCGAGCGGATCGCGGCGGCGAACGAGTACGCGGCCAGACGCGGCAAGGCTGGGTTCTCGATCCTCAGCAACAACCTCAGCCTCGCCCGGATGGTCGATCCGCCGTGGGCCGGGTGCATCAGCTCGAAGCACCCGGCGACGCTGGCGTACCTGGAGAAGCACCAGATGGCGCACCTGGCGTGGTCGAGCCAGGCGCGGGGATTCTTCACGGACCGGTCGGGGCCTGAGAAGCTCTGGGACGAGGAACTCGTGCGCTGCTGGTACGCGGACGATAACTTCGAACGCAAGGCGCGGGCGGTGGAGCTGGCGAGGAAGAAGGGGGTGGAGGTGATCAGCATCGCGGCGGCGTGGGTGCTCTCGCAGCCGTTCCCGAGCTTCGCGCTGATCGGACCGCGGTTGATCCACGAGACGGTGACATCGATCCCGAGCGTGCACGTGGAGCTGACGCCGCACGAGGTCAAATGGCTGAACCTCGAGGCGTAGGTGGAGCCATCCGTTGAGTCGGTTCGGGGCAGCTAGGGCAGATCGAAGCGGATGCGTCGGCGCTCGGATGGGCCGCGCAGGGTCTGTTCGAGCGAGTGGAGGAATTGCTTTTCGAGCGAGGAGTCACCCAGACGTCCGACGCTGACGCGTAGCGCGACGGTCACGGGTTGACGCAGCCACGCTTCGTCGTGGTCCACGCCGGGGCCGGTGCGGTCCATGGAGGCGTGCACCGCATCAGGGGTTGTGTCGGGCACGACCCAGGCGGCGACCGTGCAGGTTCGGCCGTCCGGCAGCAGGGCCCAGGCGCGCAGCAGGGGTGGCGTGTCCTCGGCCGGCTCGGTGGTGGCGGGCTCGGTCGGCTTCTCGATCCGGATTATGGCCCAGTGCAGGGCGGAGATGCCGCGGCGGATGTCCTCGTGCAGCCTTCGGGGTGAGACGACAAAGGCTCTGGATTGTCCGTCGGCCCGGGGCAGAGCGGGCCGGGCAAGGTCTGCGGCGGACATCGAGTTAGCCGAGGGCGCCGACGGGCTTGGCCTCGTGGAGCACGCCGTGGTTGGCGCCGCGATTAAAACGATGATTATCAATGCCTTAAGGTTCATGTCGGCGTGCCCATTCGGCCGGTCCGGTTTGAGGCCATCTTAAGAATCGGTACGAGGGGGCATCGGCCCGGTCAGTTCCGGTCGCGGGGCATACAATACGCGGTGCAGGGCCTCTGCGCCCAATCGCGTCGCCGGCCAGGGACCATAGCCTGGGATTTGTTGGCGGCTCGCCGGCGGGACAAGGAGACGACGCGTTGGAATTGACGATCAACCTGCCGCACGGCGACCACCGTCTGGGGATGGTGGGCGTGGCTGAGCGGAACCTCAAGATTCTGCGTGAGACGCTGGGCGTGCGGATCGCGGCGCGGGACGGGTCGTTGCGGATCAGCGGCGACAGCGCGGCGGTGGGGCAGACGGCCCGGCTGCTCGAACAGCTCTCGGAGGCGGCGCTGCGGAGACGGCCGATGGACCGCCAGCAACTGCTCGACGCCATCGCGTCCTCGGCCCGGCAGGCGGGCGCGCTGCACGCGGGGCGTCTCAACGTCAGCGACGCGGGCGCTCCCGCCGACACTTCCGGGGCCGGGGGGGGCATCGAGGTCTACACGCGCGGGCGGACGGTCAAGGCCATGACGCCCGGGCAGGCGGAGTATCTCCAGGCGATCGCGGAGCATGATCTGACCTTCTGCGTCGGGCCGGCGGGGACGGGCAAGACCTATCTGGCCGTCGCGGCGGCGGTGGCGATGCTCAAGGCGGCGCGCGTCCGCAAGCTGGTGCTGGTGCGGCCCGCGGTCGAGGCCGGGGAGAAGCTGGGATTCCTGCCGGGGTCGATGCAGGACAAGGTGAACCCCTACCTGCGACCGCTGCTCGACGCACTGCACGACATGATGGACTACGACCAGATCCAGCGCATGATGGCCTGCGACCTGATCGAGATCATCCCGCTGGCGTTCATGCGCGGGCGGACGCTCAACGAGGCCCTGGTCATCCTCGACGAGGCCCAGAACACGACCAAGCAGCAGATGCTGATGTTCCTGACCCGCCTGGGGCAAGGATCGAAGATGATCGTCACCGGCGACACCTCCCAGATCGACCTGCCCGAGCCGGCCGAGTCGGGGCTGATCGACGCGGTGCGGCGGCTGCGGCGTGTGCGGGGGGCGGCCTTCGTGACGCTCGGACAGGTAGACATCGTCCGGCACAGCCTGGTGCAACGGATCGTCGACGCCTACGGGAACAGCACCCGGCGGGGGCCTGAGCAGGTCGTTGATCCGCACGAGCAAGAGGCTCCCAGCCAAGAGGTTGGGGCCGAACCAGAGGGCGAAAACAGTCGATAAATCCCCCATCCGCTCTCGGTTGGCCGAGGACCGATAACTCGGCGGGGCGGCTGAGCACACGACGGCTTATGGCCCTGACACCCTCGAATCATCCCCGATCGGCCCGGCGCCGCGAACTGCGGCGGGCGATGCCCTCGCTGCGGGACCGCTGGACGCAGTGGCTGCTCCGCCGGCAGGTGCTCTGGTCGCTGCTGTACATTGCCTGCCTGGCCGGTCTTGGCGGGGTGCTGACGCTCACGGCCCACTGGCGCGGGATGCGGTATGTCGGGCAGACCATGATCGAGCCGGTCTACTCCAGGGTGGAGTTCGAGGCCGTCAACGAGGAACGCACGGAAGAAGCCCGGAGCAACGCCGGCCAGAAGGAGCCGGCCGTCTTCCAGGCCAATAAGGAGTTCTTTGACCGCGTCCGCGAGAAGCTGCTGAATCTCGGGTCCCGCAGCGCGACGCTCGAGTCGATCGACCAGATCGAGGAGAAGACCCGCACGGCCTGGGAGATAACCCCGGAGGTTGTGAAGGCTCTCAAGAAGCATGTGTCGGACCCGACGGCCACGCCGTGGCGGCAGCTCGTCGATGGTTTCCTGGTGGACGTGGCGTCGATCCCGCTGCTGCGTGCCATCGACTACGAACGGGAGACGGACCTGGCCCAGCTCGCCTACCAGATCGTCATCCGCCGGCCCGACGGCGCGGCGGACTACCGGTTGGACCCGTCGCTGCTGAACTTCGATACGGACCGGGACAAGTTCCGTGCGCAGGTGATGAACAGCCTTGTGGCCACGCGGTTCCCCAAGGAGATCCGCGGAACGGTGCTGGCGGTGCTGATGGAGGACCTGGCGCCGACGTATTTCCTGGACACGCAGGCGACGAGCGATCGGCGTCAGGCGTCCGAGGCGCGGGTGGCGCCGATCGTCGAGCGGCTGATGGCCAATCAGCTCCTGATCGGCGTCGGCCGGACGCTCAAACCGTTCGACGTCAAGCTCCTCGAGGCCGAGCGGCAGGCCTACGTCCGGGCGATCGGGCCGGTGCGGCAGCGGCTGGTGACGCTCGGGCACGTGGGGCTGATGGTGCTGCTGACGGCGGGGCTGTGGGTGTACGTCTGGCATTACAAGCCGCGTGTCGCGTTCAACGGGATGCGGGGGCTGGCGCTGACGCTGCTGATGGGGCTGATGCTGAGTCTGGCGGTGTTCGGCACGCTCGGGGCGCCGAAGTACGCCCACTGCCTGGCGGTCTTCCCGACGCTGATCGTGGCCCTCGTGCTGACGATCGCCTACGACCAGCGGTTCGCGCTGGCGGTGGCGGCGGCGCACGCGGTGATGGTGGTGGTGTGCCTGGGGCTGCCGGTGAGCTTCGGGCTGGTGCTGGCGACGGGGCTGACGGCGGCGGTGGCGCAGCTCAACGAGATCCGCACGCGGTCGAAGCTGATGTGGGTGGGCCTGTGGACGGGGGTGGCGATGGCGGCGGTGGTCTGGCTGACGGGGCTGGCCACGCGGCCGATGCACCTGTCGGCGAACCTCGACCAGCTCCAGTCGATCGCGTGGGACGGCCTGAAGGTGCTGCTGAGCGGCATCGGCACGTGCGTGGTCGTGCAGGGAGCATTGCCGGCGATCGAGAAGACCTTCAAGGTCACCACGTCGATGACGCTCAAGGAGCTCAATGACGCGTCGCACCCGCTCCTGCGCCGTCTGGCCCAGGAAGCGCCCGGTACGTACCAGCACTCCCTGCGGCTGGCGGACCTGGCCGAGGCGGCGGCGAGCGCGGTCGGGGCGGATGCCTTGCTCTGCAAGGTCGGGGCGATGTACCACGACATCGGGAAGGTCAACAAGCCGCTCTACTTCGTGGAGAACCAGTCCGACGGGCACAACCGGCACGAGAAGCTCTCGCCGGCGATGAGCCTGCTGATCATCGTCGGGCACGTCAAGGACGGCGTGGAGATGGCCCGCGACTACGGGTTGCCGACGTCGATCCGGCACTTCATCGAGTCGCACCACGGGACGACGCTGGTCGAGTTCTTCTACCAAGCGGCCAAGCAGCGCAGCGGTCGGGAGAACACGGCCGCCCCTACGGAATTCGAGTTCCGGTACCCGGGGCCCAAGCCGCAGACGCGCGAGGCGGCGATCCTGATGCTTGGTGATGCCATCGAGAGCGCCTCGCGGGCCATAAGCGACCCGACGCCGATCCGTCTCGAACAGCTCGTGCACGCCATCGCCCAGAAGCGGCTGATGGACGGGCAGTTCGACCACTGCAACCTCACGCTGGCGGACCTGCACAGGATCGAGGAGTCGATGGCCAAGATGCTCCAGGCCATCTACCACGCCCGGATGAAGTACCCGGGCGAGGAGCGTCAGGTGCCGGGGCCGTCGCTCAACCAACCGCTCGCTCCCGCCGCGGATGTGTCCGCGCAGTCGCGCACCGGCTGATCCGCGGTTGTTCGTAGGCTTTTTTCTTTGGGGAGGGTTCGATGGAATTTGACATTCACGGCGTCAACATCCATGTCACCGAGGCCATCGACGATCACGTCCGCTCCCGGGTCAGCCACGCCCTGAACCAGTACGACCGGCACATCGGCCAGGTCCGTGTGGTGCTCAAGGACCAGAACGGCCCGCGCGGGGGCGTGGACAAGGGCTGCGACATCGAGGTCAGGCTGCTGCACCTCGAGCCCGTGCTGGTCAAGCAGGAGCACGCGGACCTCTACCTGGCAATCTCCAGCGCGGCCGACCGGGTGAAGGTCGCCGTGGGCCGGCGGCTGGACAAGGTCAAGGACAAGCGGGACTGACCCCGGCGGGCGGGCGATCCCATGCCTACGACCGCGCGCCAAGGTCTCGACGCGGGCGGCTCTCAGTGGTGCGGGAGCGTCAGGCCGCCTTGGACACGGGCGTCGGATCGAGGGAGATCAGGCGGCTCGCGATCCGAGAGGCGCGGTGCTCGGCCGGTCGGTTGGTCGGCTCGTCCGAGGCGGGCAGGTGATGGGCGGTCAGGCCCTGCTGGCGGAGGTTCTCGGCGTCGCGGGGGTCCGAGGTCAGGATCAGCGTGCAACGCACGAGGCTGCAGAACTCAAGATCGGCGTGATGTCGGGCCTGCCAACGGTGGAAGGAGCGAAGGGGCGTCAGGCAGCGACGGAGCTGCTGGCGGTGGCGGACGCTGCGAGGCAGGTGCAGGTCGCAGATCAGGTGCGGCAGGCCGGCCGAGGGGCCGTGGACTTGGCGAAGAAGGTTGACCAGCTCGACGCCGTCGGGGTCGGTGCAGAGGATGACCTGATAGGGCGACAGGTCGTTGAGCCAGGTCGGCAGCCAGGCGGGCTGGGCGTCGAGCCAGCCCAGGGCCTGGGCCCAGGCCCGCAGGGGCAGCGACCGCCAATAGCCCGGTGCACAGCACATCGTCAGCCGTCGACACCGCTCGGCCGCGGCGGTCCAGGCGGTCATGTGCGGCCCGTGTCCGTCGAGGCAGACCAGGTCGACCTGGTAGTCGTGTGCGGCCAGGCTCAGGAGCTGCCAGGCCCGGACGGCCCGGGGGTCGCCCTGGGCGTCGGGCAGCCCGCGGCTGATCAGCAGCAGGCGTCGAAGAGGTTGTTCGGGACCTTGGTGCATGGGCGGGTTATCCAAAAAACTTTCTCCCCCCGCCCCGTGTCGCGGGCGGCCCAGGCGGCGTGTGCCCTCCGCCCCGTACTGGCGCGGCCTGGTGATTCCGCGGGTCGATCCTTTGTCCGGGGATCAGCCGGCTTTTCGATGGGCGGCGTGCTGCTGCGAGCCGTAGCCTCCGTATCCGCCGTAGCGGCCGTAGCGGCCGTACTTGTAGTAGCTCCCGGGCTGAGCGCGTTGGTCGGTGGCGATGATGGCCGTCAGCGGCGCGTTGTAGCTCGAGAGGGTCTTGACCGCCTGCTCGACGAGCGGGCGCGGTGTGCGGTTCATGCGGACGATCAGCAGGACCTCGTCGGCCAGGGCGCCGAGGATGCCGGCGTCGGCCAGGTCGATGATCGGCGGGGTGTCGATGATCACGTGGTCGTACTGGGTGCGGAGCTGCTTGACCAGCTCGG
>JADZCW010000188.1 GCA_020851395.1 Phycisphaeraceae bacterium | reverse complement strand
TCTTCTTCGGCGCCGCCGAGAAGGCCATGGGCGCCATCGCCGAGTTCTCCGGCCGGCCCTACCCCCGGGCCATCATCCTCTACATGGGCGACGTCCCCGTCGTGGACATGACCGGCCTGGTCGCCCTCCAGTCCGTCATCCGCCGCGTCAGGTCCCTCGGGGCCATGCTCGTCCTGACCGGCGTGCAGCGCCAGCCGCTCAAAGCCATGGAAAAAGCCGGCATCCACGAGGACCCGGGCCACGTCATGATCTGCCACACCATCAGTGAGGCCGAGATGATCGTCCGCCTGGTCGATCCCCCGCAAGCCCCCGTCGCCGAAACCACCGCCCACGCCTGACCCCCGTCCCCCGTCACGCATCCGCGTGAGCCCGGCCCCATCTCCTACCGCTCGAACAGCCTCCGAGCCTCCAGCCTCATCCCCTCGACCTCATCGCGCAGCCGTTTCAACGCCGCCTCGGCCCCATCCGCCAGCAGTTCCTCCGACGAGATCGGCCGCCCCACCATCACCGCGATCCGTCCGCCCAGCCGAGGCAGCTTGTGCTTCCGCGGCCAGGCGTCGTACGCCCCCTCGACCGCCACCGGCACCACCTGCGGCCGGGCACGCCGGATCAGCATCAGCGTCCCGGGCGCGAACGGCTTGGTCGTTCCGTCCGGCGTCCGCGTCCCCTCCGGGAACACCAGCAGCATCCGCCCCTGACGCAGCAGGTCCACACACCGACGCATCGCCGTCAGGTCCGCCGCCCCTCGCTCCACCGGGATCGCGTTGGTCGAGCGGATGAATCCACCAAAGATCCGGTTGCGGAACAACGACGCCTTGGCCAACGAGATGAACGGCCGCCCCCGCGTCGCCGTCCCGATCAGGATCGGGTCCAGGAACGACTGGTGGTTGCTCACCAGCAGCACCGGCCGGCCGCAGACCGGCACGTGCTGCGCCCCGCGCACCCGCAGCAGGTACAGCGGGCAGAAGACGAACCAGAAGAGCGAATAGAACACATGCCACCACAGCAGCCGCACCGGCGTCTCGGAGTGCTTTAGGCTCAGCACCCGGCCCGCGATCCGCCTGATCCTCCCCTGCCCCGAGACGGGGCCCCCCGGCGGCGTCGCCGCGCCACCGTTGTTCTCGCCCACGACCTTGCCCACCTCCCCCACCAACCGATCGACCACCTGCTCGAGCGTCAGCCCCGACGTGTCCACCCGCTTCGCCCCCGCCGGGCAGACCAACGGCCCATCCGTCCGATTCCGGTCCCGCTCGTCCCGCTTGATGATCGCCTCGAGGATCGCCCGCTCATCCGCCTCCTGCCCGGCCGCTCGCAGCTCCAGCGTCCGCCGCTTCGCCCGCACCTCGGGTGAGGCGTCGAGATAGAACTTCACCTGTGCATCCGGGAACACCACCGAACCCTGGTCCCGCCCCTCGCTGACCAGCCGCGGGTGCTCCTGCCCGATCCTCCGCTGAAGCTCGACCATCACTTTCCGCACGCCCGAGTTGCCCGCGATGTCACTGACCGCCGCCGTCGTGTCCGCCGCGCGCAACCGACCGGTCATGTCCCGGTCCTGCACCCAGAGATGCGGCGGGTCCGTCGTCCAGTCAAAGCGCAGGCTGACCTTCCCCGCCTCCTCCGCCACGCGCTGCGGCTGGCCGGCGGTGTCGATGCCGTGATCCAGGCACCACGCCGTGATCCCCCGGTACATCGCCCCGGTGTCCAGAAACTCCACGCCCAATCGCTTGGCCAGCAAGCGCGCCACCGTGCTCTTGCCCGATCCCGCCGGCCCATCAAGCGTGACGATCAATCGTTCCATGCGCGACCGCTGTCTCTCACACCCCCAGGAACCCCGTCACTCACTGCCCCGCCGGCGGCGTCTTGAGGAAGAAGTAATACAGCCGGCCCTCCGCCGCCTGCCGACCCGCCAACTGTTCCGCCGACGGCCCGACGCCCATGTAGATGTCCGCCCGCCCCGCCGCGCGGATCGCCCCACCCGTGTCCTGGTCCATCATGAACTGGCTGAACATATGCATCCCCCCGGAAGGCGAAGGCGTGTCCGTGTCCACCAGCGTCACGTTCCCGCGGGGGTAGATGCTCTTGTCCGTCGCCAGCGACCGCCACGGCGTCACCGGGAAACCCAGCGACCCGGCCGGCCACGACGCCGGCGGGTACTCCTGGAAGAACACGAACCGATCGTTACGCAGGATGTACTTGTCCAGCTCGTCCGGGTGCTGCTGGAAGTACGCCCGGATCACCGGCAGGCTCAGCCGGTTCTTGTCGATCTTCCCGTCGGCCACCAGCAGCTTCCCGATGCTCGTGTACTCGTAACCGTTGTTCCCCGCGTACCCGATGTGCATGACGGACCCGTCGGTCATGTTAAGCCTCGCCGACCCGTTGACCTGCACGATGTACGCGTCGAGCTTGTTCCGCAGCCAGACCAACTCGTGCCCCGCCAACCCAACCGCCGCCGGCCCCATCTGCTCGATCTGTGCCCGCGTCGGGTACGGCGCATACCCGCTCCCCGACCGCCGTCCCTTGACCTCGCCCGTGATCGGGTCCGACACCAGGTCCGCCGGCCGACGGTACAGCGGGTACTGGAACTCCCCCTGCTGCGTCCGCGACGCCTGGAAGATCGGCGAGTAATACCCCGTGAAGAACACCACCCCCTTGTCGTTCCACCCCACGCTGGTGTAGCAGTCGAACTGCGCGTACACCGCCCGCTGGAACTCGGCCGCGCTCTGCGTCGACAGCAGAACCTCCCTGAACGCGATCAGGCTCTGCCTGGCGTGCTCGTGCGAGATCCCGTTCGACGGATAGAACTGCTTGGTCGATGGGATGTTGAACCACGCGATCGACCGGTCCAGCGCCATCGCCAGCGTCTTGTCCCGCGCCCGGAAGGCCGCCTGCAGGTCCGGCAGGTCCGCCGGGTTGGTGATCTTCCGCAGCGCGAACGCCCCCGGCGGCAATTCCCGCGCGTAGTCCGGCGGGGGCGGCGCCACCGGCGTGGCCTTCTTGCACCCGACGAGCATCACCGACACGACCAACAACAGACTCAACCCGCGAGCGATCTGTCGCATGGACATCGAAGGTCTCCAAACCCGCCGGGCGTCGTCCACGGCAGGGGCGTCGCAGCGAACCGGAGGGCCGTCGGATATTGTAAGGGCTTCCCGCCCCGCGTGGTCGGTGGAAAAACCGCCGCGCACAAGCGTTATCGGCCGTTCATGCCGCCGCGGCCCAACACACCCTCGGAGCCCCCTGCAAGCCCCTGGTAACCTCCCCGGAGTCCCCCGTGTTCATCGAACAAGCGTTCAGCCCCGACGGCCAGCTCTTCTACTTCGGCTGGATCCTCACCGTCGTCGTCAGCATCATCCTCCACGAGCTCGCCCACGGCCTGGCCGCCGTCCGCCTCGGCGACGACACCCCCATCTACCGCGGCCACATGACCTTTAACCCCCTTGTCCACATGGGCCCCTGGTCCCTGGTTAGCCTCTTGCTCCTGGGCATCGCCTGGGGCCAGATGCCCGTCGACCCCACCCGCCTGCGAGGCAAGTACGCCGAGTCCCTCGTCGCCCTGGCCGGCCCGGCGACCAATCTCCTGCTGTCCCTCGTCGCCCTGACCATCCTGGGCCTCTGGCTCCGCCAGGCCGACCCTGACGCGCAGACCCTCAGGACGATCAACGCCCAAAACCTCCTGCTGACCTTCGGCTGGGCCAACCTCGCCCTGTGCCTGTTCAATCTCCTGCCCGTCCCCCCGCTCGACGGCTCGCACATCGCGGCCAACCTCAGCCGAGGTTATCAGCGACTCGCCTCCGACCCCGCCCACCAGGGCCTGTGGCTCCTCGCCTTCGCCGCCGCCTTCTTCATCTTCGGCGCCGTCCTCTTCAGCCTCGCCGAACGCTGGTCCCACGCCTACATCATGCTCTTGCTCTAGCCACCGCCCCACGAGCCCATGGGCGAAGAAAGAAAAAAGGCCGGTCGCGGGACCGGCCTGCTTCGTTCCGTTGTCGCAAGACGTCTTACTTGAGCGCCGCCTGCGCCGCCGCCAGCCGGGCGATCGGCACGCGGAACGGCGAACAGCTCACGTAATTCAGCCCCACCTTGTGGCAGAACCACACCGACGCCGGGTCGCCGCCGTGCTCGCCGCAGATGCCGCACTTGAGGTCCTTCTTCACTCCGCGGCCCTTGCTCACCGCCATGCTGACCAGTTGCCCCACGCCCTGCGTGTCCAGCGACTGGAAGGGGTCGTTCGGCAGGAGTTCCTGCGCCAGATAATCCGGCAGGAAGGTGTTCACGTCGTCGCGGCTGTAGCCGAAGGTCATCTGCGTCAGGTCGTTGGTGCCGAAGCTGAAGAAGTCCGCCTCGTGGGCGATCTGATCCGCCGTCACCGCCGCACGGGGCACCTCGATCATCGTGCCCACCGTGATGTCCAGCTTGCCCTTGTAGCCCATGCGAGCCTTGACCTCGTCGATCAGCCGCAGCGTCTGCGCCCGCAGCAGGGCCAGCTCCTTCTGCGTGCCGACCAGCGGGTGCATGATCTCGGGGATCGCGTTGGTCCCCTTGTTCTTGCACTCGATCGCCGCCTCGACGATGGCCGTCACCTGCATGTCCACGATCTCGGGGTAGGTCACGCTCAGCCGGCATCCGCGATGCCCGAGCATCGGGTTGGCCTCGTGGAGCTGCGCCACGCGGGCCTTGACCTTCTCCGCCGTCACGCCGATCATCCGCGCCATCTCGCCCTGGTTCTTGTCGTCCTGGGGCAGGAACTCGTGCAGCGGCGGGTCGAGCAGACGCACCGTCACCGGCAACCCCTTCATCGCCGTGAAGATCCCGATGAAGTCCTGCTTCTGGTACGGCAGCAGCTTGGCCAGGGCGGCCACGCGGGCCTCCTTGGTCTCGGCCAGGATCATCTCACGCATCGCCTTGATGCGGTCGCCCTCGAAGAACATGTGCTCGGTACGGCAGAGCCCGATGCCCTCGGCGCCGAAGTCGCGGGCCCGCTGCGCGTCGGCCGGCGTGTCCGCGTTGGTCCGCACCTTGAGCGTCCGGTACTTGTCCGACCACTTCATTACCGTCGCGAAGTCGCCCGACAGCGTCGGCTCCTGCGTCGGGATGCTGCCCGCCATCACCTCGCCCGTCGAGCCATCGATGGAGATGGTGTCGGCGTGCGTGTAGGTCTTGCCCTTGACGGTGATCGTCCGGCTCTTGCCGTCGATCTGGATCTCGCCCGCGCCGGCTACGCAGCACCGGCCCCACCCGCGGGCCACCACGGCCGCGTGGCTGGTCATCCCGCCCGTGCTGGTCAGGATCCCCGCCGCCGAGTGCATCCCGTCGATGTCCTCGGGGTTGGTTTCCTTGCGGACCAGCAGCACCGCCTCGCCCGCCCGCGTGCGGTTGACGGCTTCCTCGGCCGTGAACGCCAGCTTGCCCACCGCCGCGCCGGGCGACGCCGGCAGACCGCGGGTCAGCACCGTCGCGTTCTTCTTGCCCGCCGGGCTGAAGCTCGGCAGCAAGAGCTGCGTCAGGTCGCCCGCCGGGATCCGGAGCACCGCTTCCTTCTCCGTGATCAACTTCTCCTTGACCATGTCGCAGGCGATCTTCACCGCCGCCGCGCCCGTCCGCTTGCCCGTGCGCGTCTGCAGCATGAACAGCTTGGACCGCTCGATGGTGAACTCGATGTCCTGCATCTCGCGGTAGTGATTCTCCAGCGTCTTCTTGATGCCCAGGAGCTGCTTGTACACTTCCGGCTTCCACTTGGGCATCTCGTCGCAGTGCATCGGCGTGCGGATGCCGGCCACCACGTCCTCTCCCTGCGCGTTGATCAGGAACTCGCCGTAGAACTTGTTCTCGCCCGTCGACGGGTTGCGCGTGAACGCCACGCCCGTCCCGCAGTCGTCGCCCCTGTTCCCGAACACCATCGACTGCACGTTGACGGCCGTGCCCAGCAGTCCCTGGATGTTGTTGATCTGGCGATAACGCACCGCCCGGTGCTGCATCCAGCTCTTAAAGACCGCCTCGATCGCCAGCTCGAGCTGCTTGTAGGGGTCCTGCGGAAAATCGTCGCCCACGTGGCTGCGATACACCGCCTTGTAAGCCTCGCACAGCTCGATCAGCCCTTGGGCCGGCACGTCCGTGTCCAGCTTGGCGTTGTACTTGAGCTTGATCTTGTCGAACGCTTCCTCGAAGTGCTCGTGGTCCACGCCCATCACCACGTCGCCGTACATGTTGATCAGCCGGCGATAGGAGTCGTAGGCGAACCGCTCGTTCTGCGTCGCGTTGACCACGCCCACGACGGACTGGTCGTTCAGCCCCAGGTTCAGGATCGTGTTCATCATGCCCGGCATCGACTGGGCCGCCCCGGACCGCACCGAGAAGAGCAGCGGGTTGGTCGAGTCGCCGAACTTCTTGCCCAGCTCCTTCTCGAGCATGCCCACGTGGTGTCGCACGCCGTCCATCAGCGTCGCCGGGAGCTTGCGTCCGCCCTTGTAGTACAGGGCGCAGACCTCGGTCGTGATCGTGAAGCCGGGGGGCACGGGCAGGCCGATGCTGGTCATCTCCGCCAGGTTGGCGCCCTTGCCGCCGAGCAGTTCCTTCTGCTTGCCGTTGCCGTCGGTGCGGGTCTTGCCGAAGTAATAGATCATCCGCGTCTTGCCGCCCGCGGAACCCCCGGAAGTCTTCTTGGCGGGGGCCTTCTGCGAGGGAGCCTTCTTCGCGGTCTTCTTGGCAACCTTCTTGCCGGCCTTCTGGGTCGAACGCTTGGACGAAGTCTTGGCCATGTCAGTATTTCCTCAATCGCCGGGCCGATGGGCTAACGCTTCCACCTGCGCCGGCCGGGGCTGAACGCGGGAGTCGCTAAAAAAACGTCGAAGTCGCAGATTGTAGTGAGTCCCCGATCCCCGTCAAAGAGCCCGTGACGTACTACGCCAGGAACTCCGGCAGTCGCTGCGGTTTACCGTCCCGGCTGACGCACACCAGCGTCGTCGTCCCCTCCACCAGCAGTTCCTGCCCCCGGAAGACCTGATACTCATGCTGGATCTTCACGCCGCCGGTGTATTTCTCCACCACCTCCACCCGGATCACATCGTCGTACCGGGCCGGCTTGCGGTACCGCACGTTCAATTCGGTCACCACAAAAAAGACCCCCCTTTCCTCCATCTCCCGGTAGGCCATCGCCCGCTGCCGCAGCAGCTCCGTCCGGGCGATCTCGAACCAGACCGGGTAGACGCTGTGGTGCACCACCCGCATGGGGTCGCAGTCGTTGTACCGCACCCGAACCTCGATGCTCGTGCTGACCTGCGTGCTCATCCCCAAAGCATAACCTCCCAACACTCATCCCACCGCATTCCGCCAAGCCCAGGTATGGCGATGCCTGGGTCTCTCATCCCTTACAAACTTCCCACAAACCGGTGCACGCCTGGCCCCACCTCATACACCGCCACCGTCCGCCCGTTCACATCCGTCTCCATCCGAGTGGGCCTTGGACTGGGTTGGCCCCTTCCGGGGACACTTCCGGGGGGCATGTACACCGTCCCCGTCGCCGCCAGCGGGACCTCCACCTCCAGCGTCAGCTTGTTGCCCTTCCGCTCCCACGCACTGCTCACGACCCCACGTAGCGTCCGCGTCGACGCCGAGACATGCTTAAGGTCCCCCACCACCTGCGGCCGAATCACCACATGCTCAAATCCAGGCTTCCCGGGGTCCACCCGGATCCCCGCCAGCGCCTTGTAGAACCACGCGCTGACCTCCCCGAACATGATGTGGTTCTGCGACACGTCCACGCCGTCCCACGTCTCCCACAGCGTCGTCGCCCCCCGGCTCACCCAATACCCCCACCCCGGATAGTCCGGCTTGGTCACCATCTCATACGCCACGTCCGTCCTGCCGTGATCCAGCAGCACGTTGAGCACCGCCCTCGCCCCCAGGATGCCCGTCGCCAGATGCCCGCCGTGGGCCTTGATCATCTGCAACAGGTTCCCCAACACCTTCGGCCGATCCTCCGCCTTGAGGATCCCGTGGTACAGCACCGCCGCGAAGTCCGTCTGATAGTTGTTCCCGCAGAATCCCTTCTTGACGTTGAACATCTCCCGGTAGAACGCCTCCTGCACCTTCGCCGCCAACGCCTCGTACTTCGCCGCCTCTTTTTCCTTGCCCAGGATCCCCGCGATGGCCGCCACTTTCTTGGCCACGTCGTAATACATCGCCGTCGACGTCACGGGGATGCACCGATCATGGATCGGCGGCAGCCAGTCGCCTAGGCCGTACCGCAGCACGCCCTTCTTTGCTCGCTTGTTCAGGTACGCCACGTACTTCTTCATCCCCTGGTAATGACGCTCGAGGATGCACTTGTCGCCGTAATACAGGTACATGTGCCACGGCATCATCACGTACGCCGAGTCCCAGCCCGGCCCGTACTCCCCGTCGTACCCGAACTGCCCGCTCGTCGGCACGATCCCCGGCAAGCGTCCATCCTCTAGCTGCGAGTCCTTGTAGTCCTCCAGCCAGTTGGTGTAGACCAACGCCGGGTCGTGGTTGTAGATCGCCTGCTCCGCCGCGAGCTGCGCGTCGCCCGTCCAGCCGTTCTTCTCTCGGTGCGGGCAGTCCGTCGGCACGCCCACCAGGTTGCTCAGATATGACCACCGCGTCATCGCCCAGAGCCTGTTGAGCACGCGGTTCGACGAGCTGAATGTCCCTACCCGCTCCTGCCGGGTGTGCAGCGGGATGATGCTGATGTCACTCGCCCTGAGCTTCCCGGGGAATCCCGTCACCTGGACATACTGAAATCCGTGGTACGTGAAGCGTGACTCCCACGTCTCGACGCCATCGCCCTTGCAGATGTACGTGTCCGTCTGGAACTTGTCCGAGAATCCCGCCCGCTTGATCAGCCCCGCGTTGCCGTCGACATCCGCGCTCCCGTCGGGCTTAAGCGTCTCGGCATACTTCATGACGATCCTCACGCCGCGCTTGCCCCGCACGTTCAGCCGCGCCCGCCCCGCGAGGTTCTGCCCCGCGTCGACGACATAGACCCCCTTGCTCGACTCCCAAACCTTCACCGGCAGAATCGCCCGGTCAGGCTCAACCGCCGGCATGTGCTGCGCGGCTAAACGTCCCGCCGGCCCAGCGACCACCTTCGCCGCCTGCCACTTCGAATCGTCAAATCCGGCACTTCCGGGGTGATCCCACCCCGCCATCTCCAGCCGGGCGTCATACGTCTCGCCCGTGTAGATGCTGTCCTCCACAATGGGTCCCGTCGCCGTCTTCCACTCCGGCCCGCTCGCGACGACCACCTCGTGTCCGTCCTTGAGCGTCACGCGCAATTCCAGCCGCAGCGCCGGCGCCGCCCGCCATGGCGCCTTGTCAAACCCCCACACCGCCTTGGCGTGGCAGTTGTACCACCCCGTCCCCAGAACCACGCCGATCGCATTCCTTCCGGGTCGCAGCAGCTCCGTCACGTCGTGCGTTACGTACAGCACCCGCTTGTGGTACATCGTCCACGTCGGGTCCAGCGCATGCCCGCCGACCTTCCGCCCGTTGATGCTCAGCTCGTGATACCCCAGCCCGCAGATATACAGCCGCGCTCGGGCAACCTCCCGCGCCACCGGAAGTTCCACCTCCCGCCGAAAGTAAGGCGCCGGCTCATACTCGATCGCCTCCGTCCGCCCGATCCAAGGCCCATGCCAATCCTCACCCGGATTCAGCAGCCCCATCTCCCACCACGCCGGCCACGACACCGCCGATGCCTCCTGGTCGTCCGCCCACACCTCCACGCTCCACCAGCACCGCTGCCCGCTGCGCAACTTCTTCCCGCCATACTCCACGTGCAGCGTCCGCCCCGACCTAACGACCCCGCTGTCCCACAGGTCCGCCTTGCCGCCCTCAATCGCCTGAATCAGCCGCTCCTCGCTCGACGCCACCCGCACCCGATACGCCGTCTGCACCGGCGCCTTGCGACTCCCCTCCGCGTCCGCCTCCAGCCGCCAGCTCAGCCGCGGCCGGGGCACGTCGATCCCCAGCGGATTGACCGCGTACTCACAGAGCAGCCCCTCGGGATACAGCATGGCCATGTCTAAGCGTCCTTCCAGGATGGATTAATCAATCGTCATCGCCACTCCCTGGCAAGGCGGCGGGCCCGCCATTGTGCCCCCCACGG
>JADZCW010000187.1 GCA_020851395.1 Phycisphaeraceae bacterium | reverse complement strand
TTCTCCACCAGGCCGTAGTCGCCCGTGAAATCGCCGTGGTCGGAGAAGAAGAACAAGGCCGTGTCGTCCCACATCCCCGCCTGTCGCAGGGCGTTGACCACGCGGCCGAGCTGGGCGTCGACTCGAGCGCACATGCCATAGTACGTCGCGCGGAGCTCATCCCACCGATCTTCGCTCCAGCCGGACATGTTCAGCCGTTCATGGATGCCGCGGAGCATCGCGGGCTTGCCATGCCAGTTGTCCGGTGTGGGGATCCGGAGGGGCATCTTCTCCCGCTGGATCATGCTGAAGTACGGCTCCTCCACCGCGTAGGGCGGGTGGGGATAATTGATCGGCAGATACAAACACAGCGGCGGATCGCCCGGTTTCCACTTGCTGATCCGCTCGCAAGCCGCCAGCACGCAGCACCAGTCGCCGTCGAGGTAGAGCTCGTCCTCCCCGCGGTCGATCTTGCCGGCGAAGAAGGAGTAGTAGTTGTCGCTGCCGGGCTTGCCGCGCCACTGATTGAGTATCCCGTGCAGCGGCCGGCGCTTCATGCCCCAGCGGGCGTGGTCCTCGGGCGTGTCCTTGTACCGGACGTTGCAGTACGCCTCGTAACCATGTTGGGCAGGCACCAGGTCGTTCTTGCCGCCCCACCAGACGAAGTAGCCGTTGTCCTTAAGCGACTTGAGCAGGCACGGATCATCCGGCCGGAGCATGTGCAGCAGACTGCGATGCCCGCGCACGTGCGGATACCACCCGGTCATGAAGGAGCAGCGGCTGGGCGTGCAGACGGGGTTCTGGCAGAACGTCCGCGTGAAGGAGACGGCCTCGGTTTCGACGAGCCTGTCGAGGTTAGGCGTCACCGCCGCGGGGTTGCCTGCGTGCCCCAGCACGTCGCCACGCCACTGGTCGGGATTGAAAATGACAATGTGTGGTCGACCCGACATGGCTGGGATTGTAACGCCATCCGCCGCGACTTAACGAACGCCGCTTCCGGGGGTATCCTGTGCGGCTTCTTTCACCAGGAGCACCCCCATGGCCCAGCGTCAGAATATTTCTTCCGGATCGAAATATGAGCCCACGATTGGTTTTTCGCGCGGCGTCAAGGCCGGCCCGATCATCGCCATCTCCGGCACGGCCCCCATTGCCCCCGACGGCAAGGTCGCCGGCCCGGGCGATCTCTACCTCCAGACCAAGCGATGCATCGAGATCGCCGCCGGCGCCCTGGAGAAGGCCGGCGCCTCGCTCGAGAACGTCGTACGGACGCGCCTGTTCCTGACCAACATCAAGGAATGGGAGAAAGCCGCCAAGGCTCACGGCGAAGCCTTCGGCAACATCCGCCCGGCCTGCACGTTTGTCCAGGTCGCCGGCCTGATCGACCCCGCCTGGCTGGTTGAGATGGAATTCGATGCGGTGGCCTAGTTGGAGCGCTGCGAGGGGTCACACCCCGATCATCCGGTGGTCGTCACGGCGTCGGTCTCGCCCGCGGCCGCGTTCTGCTCGGACAGCAGGGCCAGATTGTTCGCAGACAGCGGCTTGCCGCACTCCGGGCAGGCCCCGCTGGTGTTGCCCGTCAGGTCATACTGGCAGGCCTCGCACCGCAATCCGCCGCGGAAGACAGGGTGGTTGGCGTAGCGCTTCCAGATCACTCTGGTCTCGGCCCAGCCGTCCCCCCATCGCGATCCCTTGCAGAGCAGGAACGCGACGATCAGCGGCACGAAGGGCACCAGAAGCACCAGATTGCGTTTAAACGATGCCACGAAGCCCGCGGGATCGCCGGTCCGCTCGTCGACGACTTGAATGTCGCAGATCGCCTTGCCCGGCGACTGCCCCGTGAACCCATCCTTGAGGACGAACACCGGTAGGAGCAGCCACGTCGTCAGTGTCAGCCAGAGCCGCAGCGTTTCGCTGTCCCGCCCGCCGGTCATGGCCACGATCACGCCGATGGCGGCCCCTATGAACATCATCAGAATCCGCCAGAAGAACCAGTCCAGGAAGTAGGCCAGCTGCCGGCGGTTGGCGAACCGGTAGTAACACTTCTTGCACACCGGCGTGCCGTAGAGCAGCTTGGGCTTGCGCATGTCCTTGTTTTTCTGACAGAGGGGGCATGGCTCCTCGGACATCGAACACGCTCCATCCCGCCAGAACAGCGGGCGTTGAAGAAAGACTGATTCGCAGCCGGCCGATACGCCCGACAATTTATCATTCGGCAATCGGTTTGGCCAGCGAAATCAGATGCTCATGGCCGATGATGGCGGCGGATTGACGAAACGGATCATGCCCCGGCCGGTCATGTCGTTTTCGCCCGCCGCGCCGTCACACCCGCCGACTGAGCGGCCAGGATCCAGCCGAGCATCACGCTCAGCACGGCGATCCAGGCCCACTCTCTCTTCTCGATCACCTGAAACATCAGGCCGTGGGCGAAGGTCAGGAGGATCAGCAGGTAGGCGGTGCGCTGGAGGTTCTTCCAGACACCTCGGCCCAGCGAGCGGATCGAGACGTCGTTGCTGGTGACCAGCAGGACCAGCGCGATCATCCCGGCGGCCAGGCCGACGTAGTTTGCCCAGCCGAACAGGTCGTCGCGCAGCGTCCAGGCCTCCGCCCCTTCGCGGGCCTTGAAGAAGTAGAGCCACATGTGGCCCATGTGCACCTGCCAGCCCACGGCGACGTGGACGAGACAGGTCAGCCCCGCCCAGATGGCCAGGTCGCGGCGAAAATCGCTCGAGACGGGGTTCGTCCGTCCACGCAGCAGATTCCACGTTCCGATCGACAGCACGAAGGCCATCTCGGCCGTCGCTACGTAGGCCGTGCCCATCGACCAGCGGAACTTGGCGTCGGGCGAATCAAGCAAGAAGCGACTGACGATCCAGCAGGCGGCGACCGTCAGCACGGCTATCGGCAGGTGATGGACGAGCAGACGGCGCGGGAGACGGCTTAGATTCATCGATTTCCATCCACCCCATTGGATACTGGTTTACCTGCTGCAGCACGACCCGCCGTGCTCGTGGGCCTTGAGTTTCTCGCCCTGGTTGACCACGGGCAGGCTCATCATCGCCCCGGGCCGGCGGACCATCAGGCCGTCGGTTGGGCCGTCGGCGCGGGCCGTCGAGGGATCCGCCTCGTGCTCGATCTCGTCGAAGGTCGCGTAGGGCAGGCCCAGGTCCTTGAGCATCTGGTGGTCCTGCGCCGGCGTGCGGCCGAAGGTGGTCAGGTAGTTGCCGATCAGGAAGCTCGACCCGCCGGCGAAGAACATCCAGCTCTGCATGTCGCGCAGGATCTTCTCGCGTCCGCCGGCGATCTTGAGCTCGCGGTCCGGCAGCACGAAGCGATACACGGCCACGATGTGCAAGGCCTCGAGGGGCGTCAGCGGCTCGAGCTTGCGGTCGTAGACCGGCGTGCCGGGCATGGCGTTGAGGAAGTTGATCGGGATCACGTCCGCCCCGAGCTCGCGCAGCTCCAGGGCCATGTCCAGCCGGTCATCCCACGCCTCGCCCATGCCGAAGATCCCGCCGGAGCAGATCGACAGCCCGGCCGCCTTGGCGATGCGGATCGTCTTGATACGGTCCTCGTAGCTGTGGGTCGAGATGATGTTGGGGAAGTGCCGCCGGCTGGTCTCGAGGTTGTGGTTGACGCGCAGCACGCCCATGTCGCGGAGTCGCTGGGCCTGGGACTCGGTCAGCTCGCCCAGCGTCGCGCAGGGGCGGATCGTGCCCTCCTGGGCTGTCTTTCGGAAGAAGGGCTCCATCCAGTCCAGCTCGCGTTCGGTCGGCCCGCGGCCGGAGTTGACCAGGCCGAACGAGCTGGCCCCGTTGGCCTTGGCCTCCTCGGCGGCGCTGACCATCTCGTCAACCGTCATCTTGCTCGGCGTGACGTGCGTCGCGTGGAACTTCGACTGCGTGCAGTACCCGCAGTCCTCCGAGCACGCCCCGACCTTGGAGGCGACGATCGAGCAGAACTTGACCGACCGACCGAATCGCTGGATGCGGATCTTGTTGGCCCAGAAGAACAGATCGAACAGGTCGTCGCCCTCGACGGCCGTCAGCTCGCGGGCTTCGTCGAGCGAGAGGTCCCGCCCGCTCAGGACGAAACCAGCCAGTTCGGCGATGCGCTGCGTGGAGGTCTGTGTCGCGAAGGTAGTCATAAGGAAGTCACTGCCTGTGGATGAGAGTGTGAGTCCATGTGCGGGGGCGTCGTGCCCGCCGTCCCGCGTCGACGATCAGCGCGGCCCCCGGTTGTTCCGCTCGTCGCGGCGGTTGTCCTGCCGTATCTGCCTGAAGATCTGGTCGATGTCGATGATCTGCAGCGGCTCCATGCGTTTGCGGCTGGTATCGATGCGGTAGATCAGGAGCTTGCGCTCGCGGTTGTCGATGACGAACAGGCCGTCCTCGTTGTTCCGCGTGCGTGCGGTCAGGAAGCTGTACTGGTCCGCCGTCAGCAGCATGTTCGCCTGGGCGGCAGGCAGCAGGTCGGGCTGGCGGTGCTGGAGCTGCACGATCAGCAGCCCGGCGAGGACCATGGCCGAGGCCAGCAGGCCGTAGCACGCGAGCGTGATGCGAGTCGTGTTCTTCATGGTGGGCTTCCAGGGCGAAGGCTCGATCCGTCGAACAACCTGTCAACGTGCCGGCCGCAGCTGAATGTCCTCGGGCAGGTTGCGCTGGTCGATGAAGTTGAAGCTGTTGTTGGCCGAGCTGAAGGTCAGCACCGCCACGTCGCCGGAGCGGAGGTCGATCAGGAAGACGTTCTGCCCGCTGCCGCTGCTGGGCTCGCCGGTGAGCATGGCGAAGTCACCGCCGCGGCTGATCGACTGGGCCATGACCGGCCGCTCCGGCCACAGCACCGTCAGCACCAGCGCCGCCAGCAGCACCACGTTGATCGCCGCCAGGACAGACAGGGATCGTCGGGTCATATCAAGTCTCCTTGCTCGACTTGGACGCGCCAATCTTCGCACGCTCGCGACGCCACGCCTTCCCCACGTCGTCGCGTCGCCTGCTCATTCGCCCCGTGAGCCGCCCCCGCCCGGCCACCAGAGGTTGAACACCGCGATGGCCAGCACCACCAGCCCCGTCAGGATGACCGCCCCGCCGCCGCCGCTGTCCTTGGCGCCCCCGGGGGCTGCCAGAACCTGCGGACCCAGCCACGTCCCGAGCAGCACGATGCCAAGCATCTTCTTCACGCGTGTGGCCTCCGAGTGGTCGGATCTGACGGCCGGACCTGCCGTCCGCCGGTCAGCAGGATGATACCCCTGACGGGGGTGGGTGTAAACGTAAAAAGGGAGAAAGTCCTTTGCCCCGCCCCACCCGGTGGACAGCCTAACTCGCTCGCCAGTGACTTGATAGGATGCCGCGCATGAACGCATGGTGGCCCTGCCTGATCGGTGCTTACCTCGTCGGATCGATCCCCTTCGGCCTCTTGATCGGCTGGACACGCGGCGTGGACATCCGCAAGGCCGGCTCGGGCAACGTCGGCGCGACCAACGCCGGCCGCGTCCTCGGACGCAAGTGGGGCGTGCTCTGCTTCGTCCTGGACGTGCTCAAGGGCCTCTTGCCCGTGCTGATCGCCGGCGCGGTGATGGGCTGGCTAGGTAGGCGCGACCTGCCCGCGGCCGACACATGGCGATGGCTCGCCGTCGCCGCCGCCGCCGTGGTGGGACATGTCTTTCCCGTCTGGCTCAAGTTCCGAGGGGGCAAGGGCGTGGCCACGAGCCTTGGCGTACTCCTGGGCTTCTACCCCGTGCTGACCCTGCCGGCCGTGACCGCCCTGGTCGTTTGGGTGGCCCTGGTCAAGACCTTTCACTACGTCAGCCTCGCCTCGATCGTCGCCGCCGTCAGCCTGCCCGTCACGCTGCTGATCGAGGGGCAGATCAGACGCCAAGCAATCTCGTACCTGACGCCCTATCTGGTCGTCACCTCGCTGCTCGCCCTGCTGGTGATCGTTCGCCACCGCTCGAACATCCAGCGCCTACTGGCCGGCACGGAGTCCAAGGTCGGCCAGAAGCGCCAGTGACCGGCATAGCTGTCACTATTTGGGCTTGGCGACCACCCCCACCGCGTAAATGACCCCCGCCGCGATGGCCGTCGTCACCGCGTATCCCAGCTTCCCCCAGATCATGAGCCCCCCGGCCCCCAGCAGCGCCACCAGTGCCGCGATCCGCAGCAACTTGGCCGCCCCGCCCTGGATGTTCTCGATCAGCTGCTGATCGTCCGACACCTCGTGCCGCACGCCCCGGCCGACCTTCATGTCGTACTCCGCCCCGCACTCCGGGCAGCGTCCGACACGCGCCGAGCCGCGCAGGTCGTACCCGCAGGCCTCGCAGAAATAGACCAGCCCTTGTCTCATGTGCCCGATCCTACCTCTTCACAGGCCCCCCATGCCGATGCCCCCAGGATCTTTTACAATCATCCGCCCGCCAGGTCCTATTCCCCTTATAGATCGACAGGAGTTGCCCTTGCCCGCCACCACCCCGACCAAGCGCCCCGGCATCGTCATCGTCCGCGACGGCTGGGGTCGCAACCCGCATCCCGAGCACGACAAATTCAACGCCATCAAGCTCGCCAAGACGCCGCGCTGCGACGAGCTCTTAAAGACCTACCCCTGGACGCTCATCCACACCTCCGGCGAGGACGTCGGCCTGCCCG
>JADZCW010000186.1 GCA_020851395.1 Phycisphaeraceae bacterium | reverse complement strand
TGCGCATGGGAGGGACCGGCTTCACGATGACGCTGCCGCAGATTTGGTCGGGCTATTTCCTGGGCGACGTCCGGATGAGAGGACGAGCCTTTTTCCTTGACGGCCGGGTCGAGCAGGTCCCGCCGCAGGATGGCGAGTACGTCCGGGCCGAGGTCCGCGACGGCGACGGCGTCTGCGTGGTGCTGGTCCGCCTGGATCAGGGCCCGTCGCGCGTGCAGTGCTCCTGCCACCGGGGCGAAGGCGACGCCTACTGCGAGCACGCGTGGGCGACGCTGCTGGACGTGCAGGAGAACGGGCCACTCGAGGCCCCGGACGAGGAAGCCCCGGCGGCGGTCAACGGGCTGGTCGCCGACGCCGCCGGTCGGCCGCGCTGGCCCAAGGCGCGCAAGCGCGAGGGCAATGGTGAGCCGCTGGGGCTGCCCGTCCGTCGTCAGCCGGGCTGGCTGGATCAACTGAACCTTCTGCGGCCGACGATGGCCTCGCTGGCCGAACCTCGGCCCATTCTGCCCCGGCACCGGGTGGTGCACTATGTGGTCAGTCCTGACCTCTGCCGTGAGCATGGCGGGCTGGTGGTCGACCTGCGTCAGGACGATCCCTCGCTCCACGGTGGGCGTCGAACGCGCAGCCTGCGACTGGCGGTTGACCGGGTGGCCGACCTGGCCCAGGAGATTGACCGCGAGCTGTGCGGCATGCTGCTGGGCGCGCAGCGCGTGGGGATGAGCGAATACGAGCGGCCGATGGCGCGAGAACGCGGTCCGTCGGCCTACAAGCTGCCGGCCGGGGCGCAGCGGCAGATTCTTCGGCGGATGATCGAGACCGGCCGGTGCTGGCTCGAGCACGGGCTTGACGCCTGGCCCATCCACTGGGAGGGTGACGAGCCGTGGTCGTTGTGGCTTCGAGGGCGGGTAGAGGGGGGGAACCTGGTGCTGACGCTCCAGCTCCGACGCGCGAGCCGGGTGATCGGGGTGCATGAGCCGGCGGTGTTGCTGGGCGGCGTGGACGGTGTGGTGATCTGTCGAGCCTCATCCGGCCGGGGCGCCGGGCCGGTGGCGGAGGCGGGGCCGGTGGACGACGGCGGGGCGCTGCGCTGGGCGAACCAGTTCCGCGACGACCACGCTATGGGCGGCGACAAGCTGATGGTGCCGCGGGCGGAGATCGCCAAGTTCCTCGAGCACCTGTACCTCTTGCCGAACCTGCCGGAGCTGGATCTTCCGGCCGAGTTGGCGCCCGAGCCGGTCTCGGTTCAGCCGGAAGCTCACCTGGAGCTGGTGGGCATGGGCGCCGCCGGTCCCACGGGGTCGGGCGAGGCGGGCCGCAAACCGGTCGGGGCACGCGTCTGGTTCGCCTATGGGAGTCAACGGGTCAAGCCGGGCACGGCGGGCAGGTACCTGACCGCGGAACTGCCGTCCGAGCCCGCGGGTGACGGCGCATCGCAGATGGCTCGGGCGGTTGAGCCCAGCGACGCACGTCGGCCCGTGCGGCGCGACACGGCCTTTGAGCACAAGGCGTTGACCGAGCTGCTGGACCTGGGTTTCGCCGCGGGGGATGCCTCGCCGGAGATGCTCACGCTGGCGTCCGGGGCGGTGGCCGACGCGGTCGAGACGCTGCTGGCACGCGGGTGGACGGTGATGGCGGAGCAGCGCGTCATCCGCCGGGCGTCGGCACCGCGGTTCACAATCACCAGCGGGATCGACTGGTTCGAGCTGCGCGGCGAGCTGAGCTATGCCACGGGCGACGGCCAGGAGACCGTTTCCTTGCCCGCCATTCTGGCCGCGGCGGGGTCAGGCAGGCAGTTCATCACGCTCAGCGACGGCACGCTGGGAGCGCTGCCGCAGGAGTGGCTCAGCGGGCACGAGCTCCTGACGAGCCTGGGCAAGCTGGCGGGCGATCACCTGCGGTTCAAGAGCAGCCAGGCGGCGCTGCTCGACGCGCTGCTGGCCAGCCAGCCAGCGGTGGACGTCGACGGGAGATTCAGCGAGATCCGCAGGGAGCTCGGGCAGTTCGACCGCATCGAGCCGCTGCCGCCGGCCGGGACGTTCGAGGGTGAGCTGCGGACGTACCAGAAAGAGGGTCTGGGCTGGCTGGCGTTCCTGCGGCGGTTTGGGCTGGGGGGCATTCTGGCCGACGACATGGGCCTGGGTAAGACCGTGCAGGTGTTGGCCATGCTCGACGCGTGGTACGGGAAGTTGCGCGATGGTGGAGACCTATCTTCCGGGGGGGATCACCGGCCGACGCTGGTCGTGGCGCCGCGCTCGGTGGTGTTCAACTGGGTCGACGAGGCCAAGCGGTTCACGCCGAACTTGCGCGTGCAGGCCTACGCCGGCACGGACCGGCACAGCCTGCGCGAGGCGTTCGACCGCCACGACGTGATCGTCACCAGCTACGGCCTGTTGCGGCGCGACGCGGCGGAGCTGCGCGGCACGGGCTTCGAGTACGTCGTGCTCGACGAGGCGCAGGCGATCAAGAACCCGCACTCGCAGGGCGCCAAGGCCGCGCGGGTGATCCAGTCCGGCCACCGCCTTGCCCTGACGGGCACGCCGGTCGAGAACCACCTCGGCGACTTGTGGTCCATTTTTGAGTTCCTCAACCCGGGTATCCTCGGCTCGAGCACGCGGTTCGCTGAGCTGATGCGCGGCGGCGCGAGCCCCCCGGAAGCCCCGCCCCCGGAAGAGCCCAGACATGCCGCGGGTGAGTCCGAAGCTTCCGAGGCTGCCGAGGCGGACGAGCAGGAGCGCGGCCGGCTCAAGAATCAGCAGGTCCGCATCGCCTGGCAGGCCGGGCGGGCGCTGCGGCCGTTCATCCTGCGACGCACCAAGAAGCAGGTCCTGAGCGAATTGCCCGAGAAAACCGAGCAGACGATCGTCTGCGAGATGGACCCGGCCCAGCGGCAGATTTACGACCAGCTTCGCGATCACTACCGGCATGTGCTGCTGCGCGGCGGCAACGGCAAGGGGCCGGTGGCGGGAGATCTCTCCGTGCCCGGAGGGCATGGGCTGTCGGAGGGTGATGACGCGACGCATGTGGGACAACCGGGGTCAACTTCCGGGGGCGGGGGCGGGGGCGGCGCTATGCTGGTTCTCGAGGCACTCTTGCGGCTGCGTCAGGCGGCGTGCCATCCGGCCCTGATCGATCCAACGCGGACGGACGTGCCCAGCGCCAAGCTCGACGTGCTGCTCGAGCAGGTTGAGGAACTCGTCGAGGAGGGGCACAAGGCCCTGGTCTTCAGTCAGTTCACGTCGCTGCTGGCGCTGGTGCGGCCCAAGCTCGAAGAGCGGGGGCTGGTGTATGAGTACCTCGACGGCAAGACGCGCGACCGCGAGGAGCGCGTCCGGCGGTTCCAGAACGACCCGCACTGCCCGCTGTTCCTGGTCAGCCTCAAGGCCGGCGGATTGGGCCTGAACCTCACGGCGGCGGATTATGTGTTCCTGCTGGATCCCTGGTGGAACCCGGCGGTGGAGCAGCAGGCGATCGACCGGGCCCACCGCATCGGCCAGACGCGGCCGGTGTTCGCGTACCGGCTGGTCTGCCAGGACACGGTCGAGCAGCGGATCCAGGAATTGCAGGCGAGGAAGAAGGAGATCGCCGCGGCGATCGTCAGCAGTCCGGAGAACATCCTGCGGCACCTGAGCCGTGAGGACCTTGAACGGCTATTAAGTTAGCCCGCATGTCCATGCGGGGCTCATGATGTGTTGCTTACGAGCCGCGCACGTGAGTAAGCGGTCTGGCCGGCAGCCCGGTGAGGCCGGAGCCACCACTCGCTCACGCTCGCGGCTCGTTGTCAGGCGGGCCGGTTATTCCGTCTGGGCAATCAATCGTCGCATCGGCCG
>JADZCW010000185.1 GCA_020851395.1 Phycisphaeraceae bacterium | reverse complement strand
TGTTGTACGTCTGCGTCAGCGCGATCGTCCCGTCATGGCAGCTCAGGCACAGCCGGCTCGACCCCGTCGGCTGACCCACCTCCGCCTTGAGCGTCGTGCTCTCGTACGTCTGGTAGTACGTCCCCGGATCTTCCCGGTTCCACAAGGGCGCCCGCGGGCTGGCCGCGTGCGGCGTGTGGCAGAAGATGCACGATCCGCCCTCCACCGACGTCTTGACCGTCCCTGGCCCGCTGGCGGTCAGGTTGTGCTTGGTCTGCTCAATGCTCGACCCCGACGGGCCCGCCGCCACCGCCGACGCGGCCACCCACGCCGCCGACGCCGCCAGCACGCTCATCCCCATCGCCCGGACAATCTCATGGCGTTTCATGATTGGTCCCTCCCACGTACTGGATCACCTGCACGCGGTGGTTGTAGCTGTCTGCCACGTAGATCCGATCCTGCCCATCCACAGCCAGCCCCGTCGGCACCTGGAACTCTCCGCTACGCCCCCCCGGCCCCCCGATCGACAGCAGCAGTGTCCCCTTCTCGTCGAACACCTGCACCGCCGAGAAGTAGCTGTCCACGACGTAGATGTGCCCCAGCGAGTCCACGCACACCCCCTTGGGCACCGCCATGTAACCCGTCGCGTCCCCCAGCTGCCCGATCTCCGATACATACTTCCCCTCCCGATCGAGCACCTGCACCCGGAAGTTCAGCGAGTCCGTCACGTAGACGCGATCCCCCGCCACGAACACGTGCGTCGGATAGTTGAATTGCCCCACGTCCCGCCCCGGCGACCCGAAGCTCCGCTCGTAATTCCCCTGCCCGTCATACACGTGCACGCCATGCCCCAGCGTGTCCACCACGTAAAGCTCCCCCGTCGCCCGATCGCACGCCATCCCCGTCGGCCGTTTGAATCCTGACGGCGGCGCCGTCAGCGCCCCGAGATACTTCCCCTCCAGCGAGAACAGGAACACCTGGTTCAGCCCGCTGTCCGACAACGCCACCCGCTGCCCATACACCGCCACCGCCGCCGGCGAGACGAAGTACAGCTCCCCCGCCTTGTGGATCACCTTCCCCTTCCCGCTGTTCCACCGCAGCACGTGCAGCGCCTGCCGCTCCTGGTCCGCCACGAAGATCCGCCCATCCTCCGTCACCGCCACCCCCGTCGGCCGATCCATCATCGCCGGTGTCTTGCCCGTCAAGAATTCCCCCAAACTCCGCATCGCCCCACGCCCGCCCAGATCGCGCGGCCCCGTGATGTTCAGCACATGCACCAGCCGCGGCGCATCCGGGGGCGGGGTCGATGGCCACGTCGGATGTTCCTGCCCCGCCCCGAGCGGCCCCGCCGCCTGGCACCCCGCCAGCATCGCCAGCCCCGCCAACACCGTCCCCGCCAGCGAGCGTGCGCCCCATCGGTTGCTTGAGCTTCGGTTGCTTCGTCCCATGGTCAAGTCCTTTAGAACTTTCTCCGCAGCATCACGCTCACGTAGTCCCCGCTCCCGTTCATCCCCTCCTGCTCGTAGATCCGGTGATACCCCTCGACCGAGATCGTCAGCTGCCGCAGCCGGATGTCCAGCCCCGCCCCCACGCGCACCGCCATGTCATTGTTCCGCCCGCTGGCGTCGATGTAGTCCACCTCTCCCCGCAGCAGCGCCCACCGCGTCAGCTTCCGCGTCACCCGCCCGAACGCCCCGATCGTCAGCTGGTGATCCTCGTCCCCCGTCAGCCCGAATTCCGCCGCCGACTCGTACTGCAACGACTCGTACTCCGCCCCGAGCGTCAGGCTCGTGTCCGGGTCCAGCGCCCGGTCATAGAACGCCCGCGCCCGATACGCCCACCACGGCGGCGTCAGCCGGTGGTCCTGCGTCTCGACCTCCCCGATCAGCCGCAGCCCCTCGAGCGGCCGGTACTCCACACCCCCCAGCAGCGACCCGTTGCGGTCGAGTGTCCCCAGGTCGTTCCCGCTGATCAGTTGCTCATCGTACAGCCGGTACTGCGTGTAGACCGACACCGGCGCCGCGTCGAAGTCCATCCGCACACGCACCCGCAGGTTGTCCGCCGTGTACACCGCGTCCCGCGCCACGTCCGCCGTGTAGTCCACCAGCACCGTCTGCCCATCGGTGATGTCCCCCCCGATCGTCCGCCGGATCTCCGTGAAGTCCCCCAGCGTCGACACCAGGTAGTCCACCCCCTCGACGTAGATCCGCGAACGGTCCGCGTTGGTCACCACGATCGTCCCCGCCACCACGTTGGGGTTGCGCAGCTGCGTCGGCGTCACGCCATCGAGCGTCACCGACTCGCCCACCACCCGCCGCTGCCCCGTCGGTGACTCATTCGACAGGTACTCCCGCCCCAGGTCCAGCGACGCGCTCAGCCGTCCCACCGGTGTCTCCTTGCGATACTCCGCCTCCCCGTGCACCCCCGCCGACTGCTCCGTCCCGTCGTCGAACTCCCGATACCTCGCCACCCCCCAACCCGTCAGGTCCAGGCTGTCGTACACGTGCTTGATCACCCCCGCCTGCACCTCGCCCCCCTGGTCCGTCTGGTCCTCGGTGTTGTCCAGGTTGAACAGACCGCTGTAGAAGCTCGAAAAACTCTCGCTGTGCGCGTAGTCCAGCCGCTGGTGCACCGTCGCCACGTCCTCCTGGAACGCCCCCTCGCGCCGCATCAGCCGCGCCGACCCCGCCAGCTGATGCCGCGACAGCGGCCCGAACTTCCACAGGTTCGTCGCGCTCAGCTCCAACCTGTCGTTCGACAAATCATCCGGAGGCGACAGCGTCCCGTCCGCGTTGACGAACTGGTTCTGTTGCTCGATCGTCTCGTATTCCAGCGACAACCGGTTGTAGAAGTCCTTGTCCCGCAGGTCCTCGATCTCGTACCGGAACCGGTGCCCGTCCTGGTCGTCGATCACCGACCCCGTGTCTTGGCGCTCCGACAGGTGCTCGTACTGGAACAGCATCGGCAGGTCGCCCCTGGTCCTCACCTCGAATCCCTGCCGCTGCCGGTCCAGGTCCACCGCTCGCGCGAAGCTCCGGTCGACCGTGTCCTTGGTCTGGTCCGCGTACACCCGCCCCGACACGTCCTTCTCCTTGAACAGCAGCGCGTCGAAGTTGTACCCGTACAGCACCCCGTTCGAGTGCTTGTCGTCACCGTCCGCCGAGATCGTCTGGTCCGAGTACCCCACCTCCGCCCCCGCCGACCATTCCATCAGGTTCGGGTGATACATCGACCCCCGCGAGAACAGGTTCAGCCCCGTCTCGTACATCCAGTCCGTCTCGGTGATCTTCCGACCCCCGACCAGTTCCTTGCTGTCGCTTCGGTACCGGCTCTTGGCAAAGACATCCCCGCTCCAGTCGTCGATCCGCAGCCAGCTCGGGTCCTGTCGCGGCGGCGCGCCCCGCTGCGCCACAGCCGGACCGGCCGTCATCGCCGCGAGCATCCCCACCACCATCGCCCGCCGTCGGATCATGGCCGATCCTCCGCTGCGGGTGTCGTCGCCGCCCCACTCGCCGGGACCGTCGCCGGATCAGTCGCTGGAACGGTCGTAGGCTCGGTGGTCGTCGTCGGAACCGTTGTCGGCTCAGTCGTCGCGCTTCCGGGGGTCAGCGACCACTGCCCACGCACCGATCGCCCGCCCGGCGTCGGTGCCGGCTCGGTCGTCGGCCACTGCCCCGCCACCCCCGGACGCAGCCGATGCTCCCGGTCCGACCGATGCCCCGCGTGACACACGAAACAATCCACCCGCTCAACCTTCGGGTGCTTGCCGCCGCGGATCTCCTCCGGCTTGTGACAGCTAAAACAGATCGCCTCCCCAGCCGTCCGCAACAGATAATCCTTCGGCGAACGGTGCGGCGTGTGGCACGAAAGGCAAGCCTTCTTCGCCACCGCCTCGTGCAGCGTCCCCTCCTCAACTTTGAGCACGTCCGGGTGGCACGACAGGCACTGCTCCTCGACACGCGGCCGCAGCGTGTTCGACTGCGCCGTCACGTGACACCGCTCGCAGTCCGCCGACCCCCACATCGTGTGCGCCGACGCCGGCTCGTTCGTGACCTCCGACCGCCGCTTGTAGCTCCCCGCGTCGACCAGCAGGATCCGGTTCCCCGAGAAGTGCGGGTCATGACACACCGTGCACCGATCCCCCACCTGGGCGTGGTACGCCTCGCCCAGCACCGCCTCCCGGTCGTGACACGTAAAGCACAACTCCATCGGCGCCGCCGTCAGCAGCGGCCGATGCGTCGACTTGTGCGGCTCATGGCACACCCGGCAGTCGTCCACCGCCACCGGCCCGTGCACCCAGTCCGTCTCCTTCCGCTCCCAGTATTCTTTGTGACACTTCCCGCACAGCTCGCGCCCCACCTTCGGCGCCGCCAGTGCCCGGTCCTTCTCGTGACAGTCGTAGCACTGACGCGTCGCGTAGGGCTTGTGGTAGTAGACCACTTCCTCCGCCGGCCCCGCCGGCTGCGTCGCGCTGACCGCCGACTCGTCATACCCCTCCTCGTCCGGATTCGGCGCCGCCGCCATTCCCGCCGGCGGCGGCACCCCGTCGAAGAAGATCGAAAGCATCTTGTACCGTCGCACCGGGTCGTTGCACCCGACCAGCATCACCACCACCCCCGCACACACCAGCCCCATCGCCCCCGCCATGAGACGGCCCGCCATGCTCACACCTCGCCCCTCCTCCGATCGGCCGTCAATCTCGGTGTGAACGTGTGAAGGCATGTCCAATATCCCGTCGGACTTATGGCAAGACCGGTGCCCAGCTCCAGGGGGTCCGAACTGCTCTTATTTCGACATAGCCCGATATCATTCAAGATATTATGGTCTTGTACTTCCCATCCTAGCCAATACCATGCGCAGGGGATTCCCGTACCTGAGAAATACTCCCCCCGAATCTCTCGCCCACGGCGTTTCACGCTGGCGCGCGCGTTGCCTCCGGCTTGCTGCACTCAGTAGCATGGCCGACAGAATGAAAACCCCTCCGCGGCCGACATCGAGCCCGCGGTTTCTCTCTCGCAAAGGGATCCTCACCATGACCCATCGCCCCCTCGTTCGAGCCTGTCTCCTCCTCGCGGCGATGCTCATCACCGGCTGCGCCCCGACCGCCAAGACCGCCGGCCCTTCCCAGGACTATGTCTTCTTCCCCACCCCCGACCCCGGCCAGACCGTCGCCCCACGCCTTCAGTTCCTCGTCGGCTTCGACCGCGCCGACTTCTTCGCCCGTTCCCAGTCCGGCAAGGCCTCCTTCGCCCAGTGGGTCGCCGGCGAGCAGGACAAGTCCGTCGCCCAGCCCACCCGCATCGTCAGCCCCTACGGCATCGCCGCCGACCACGGCAAGCTCTACGTCTGCGACCTCACCCAGTCCTGCGTCCACGTCATCGACATCCCCGCCGGCGCCTACTCCCGCCTCGAGGCCCCAGGCAAGTTCATGACCCCCGTCAACCTCACCATCGGACCCGACGGCACCCGCTACGTCTGCGACACCGGCCGACGCGTCGTCCTGACCTTCGACCCCCAGGACCAATTCCTCCGCGAGATCGGCGACCCCGCCAAGGGCGTCGCCATGGACCTGGCCGTCCTCGGCAACCAGCTCTTCGTCACCGACATCCGCACCAAGCAGGTCCAGGTCTGGGACCGCGACGGCAAACTCCTCCGCACCATCAGCCGCGAGGGACAGGGCCCCGACGAACTGACCATGCCCACCAACCTCGCCATCGGCCCCGGCAACCGCCTCTACGTCGTCGACACCTTCGGCCAGCGCGTCAAGGTCTTCGACCCCGCCACCGGCAACTACCTGACCGACATCGGCCAGCCCGGCGGACAGATCGGCGCCTTCGCCCGTCCCAAGGGCATCGCCATCGACCCCGACGGCGACATCTGGATCGCCGACGCCCAGTGGAGCGCCGTCCAGGCCTTCAACGCCAAGGGCGAACTGCTCGCCGCCTTCGGCTCCCCAGGCGACCAGCCCTGGAGCATGGGCATCCCCGCCACCGTCCTGGTCGACCAGTCGAGCCTCGCGAGCTTCACCCCCTACCTCGCCCCCTTCTTCAAGCCCGAGTACCTGCTCTTCGTCATCAACCAGCACGGCAAGAGCAAGGTCATGGTCTACGCCTACGGCCGCGACACCCGCCTGCCCGCCGACGCCTACGAGATCGATTACGCCAAGGTCCAGGCCATCCGCGAGGCCCGCCGCCAGGCCGCCGAGACCGAAGCCGCCGCCACCCAACCCACCACCGCCCCCGCCCCCGGAAGCGCCTCGCCCTGATCGAACCCCCTCCTCCGTCCGACCGGGCTCTGTGAGCCCGGTCCGGCGACCCCGTTGCCGGCTCTGACCCAACCTCGCTCGTCGCGCCCCCGACGTCCCCAACCATAAAAACAGCGGCGCTCCCGGAGGCGCGCCGCTGAACTTCATCACATCATTTTCCGACAAGTGCCTCGGACCGCTCGTTCGCCCCGATCACTTCGCGTGGCAGTGACGGCAGAACGCCGACACCGTCCCCCGCACCTCCGTGCTGTAGGGCCAGCGGAGGTTCGCCGTGTCGTTCGACGCCGTCGCGTTGTGAATGTCGTGGCAGCTCGTGCACTGCATCTTCTCGTTGCGATCCAGGATGTCCTTGGCCAGCGTCGAGGGATCGACCAGCTCGGGGTCCGTCGCCACCAGCGCTGCGTCATACACGAAGCTCACCGGGTGGTTGCGGTCCATCCCGCCCATGTCGCCCGCCGGCCCGAACACCACTTCCGGATGATCCGCCATCGTCCCGAACGTCCCGTCATGGCAGCTCAGGCACAGCTTGCTCGCCCCGTCCGGCGACTCGGAGATGACCGCGTCCATCGTCGGGCTCGAGTAATTGCCCGTCAGCGTGGTGGTCGAGTGAGCCGGCTGCCACAGGGGCACCGACGTGTCCTCGAACGCCGCGTGCGGCGTGTGGCAGAGCGTGCAGGTCGACGGATGACTCGCCATCGCTGTCTGCGTCACCCACGCGCTCATCCCGACGATCAGGGCGGTCATCACGGCTCGTTTCATCTTCACGTCTCCCTTGTGCAGAGGTTTTCGACCAGCCTTCTGCCCCTCCCAGGGCCCGGATTCTGACGGCTTGGCGGCGTGACACCCCAAGCCCTGATCTTCCTTTATGCAAAAATAATACCGCCCCGACTTGACTGAACAGGAAATCTCTTGGGTGCTTTCGCCCGAGTCGTTACCACTTAGTCCGCGCGCCCCATCCAGCCCCCCAACCCTTCGCCTTTTGGTCTTCTAACGACTGAGACTTCACCGTCTTGCGACTTTCATATCCTCCCCCGTCGCCCCGCTCGTTCGTTTTAAATAATCAGCGGCGCGCCTGGTGGCACGCCGCTGGTCTCTAGCACTGAAGATGCTGGGATGACCTCCCAGTCTCAATTCTTAGACACGGATTACTTCGCGTGGCACTGCCGGCAGAACGCCGAGACCGTCCCGCGAACCGCGGGATCATACGCCCACCGCAGGTTCGGTGTGTCGACCGCCGCCGTGTTGTTGTGGATGTCGTGGCAGCTCGTGCACTGCATCTTCTCATTGCGGTCGAGGATGTCCTTGGCCAGCGTCGAGGGGTCGACCAGCTCAGGGTCCGCCGCCACCAGCGCCGCGTCGTACACGAAGCTCACCGGGTGGTTGCGGTCCATCCCGCCCAGGTCGCCCGCCGGGCCGAACACCACTTCCGGGTGGGCCGTGATCGGGCCGTAGGACGAGCTGTAAGACCCGTCATGGCAGCTCAGGCAGAGCTTGCTCGCCCCGTCCGGCGACTCGGAGATGACCGCGTCCATGGTCGGGCTGCTGTAGTTGCCCGTCAGGGTTGTGGTCGAGTGGTCGGGCTGCCACAGCGGCACCGAAGTGTCCGAGTACGCCGCGTGCGGTGTGTGACAGAGCGTGCAGGTTGAGGGGTGGCCCAACGCCGTCTGCGTCAGCCACGCGCTCAGCCCGACAATCAGGGCGGTCATCACTACTCGCTTCATCGTCGCATCTCCCTTGTGCAAAGGTGTTCGATTGACCTTCTGCCCCTCCCAGGGCTGGTCCCGCTTGGACTCATCAAGAGAACCTGCATGTCCTTTTAGCAAGGTTAATACCAGA
>JADZCW010000184.1 GCA_020851395.1 Phycisphaeraceae bacterium | reverse complement strand
TCCAAGATCGGCGAGGACCAGATCTTCTACTGCAACCAGCGCGGCATCGACACGGAGAACGCCGTGTCGCTGATCGTCAACGGGTTCTGCAAGGAGGTGCTCAAGCAGCTGCCGATGGAGTTCGCCGTCGAGGCGGACAAGCTCCTGAGCATCAGCCTCGAGGGCAGCGTGGGGTGAGCGAACCCCGGGAACGGCCGGCCCGCGGGGTCGGCGCAGGAGCATCGCGACGGATTTCCGAGAAAGGCGATTGAGGCATGGACATCGCGGGTCATCCCTGGTTCTGGTGGGCGAGCTTCCTGGGCTTCGTGGGCGTGATGCTGGCCCTGGACCTGGGCTTTTTTCATCGCCAGGCGCACGTGGTGAAGATGCGCGAGGCGCTGACCTGGAGCGTGGTCTGGATCGGCCTGGCGCTCGTGTTCAACGTCGGGATTCTCTTCTTCTGGCAGCACATGCTGCCGGCGCATGCGATCGGGCCGCAGTTGAGCAACCACGAGGCGGCCATGGCCTTCCTGGCGGGCTACCTGATCGAAAAGGCCCTGAGCGTCGACAACATCTTCGTCTTCATCATGGTCTTCAGCTATTTCCGCGTGCCGGCCCAGTACCAGCACCGGGTGCTGTTCTTCGGGATCCTCGGGGCGCTGATTTTTCGGGCGGTGTTTATCGCCCTGGGCGCGGCTGTCATCGAGCGCTTCGCCTGGACGATGGTGCTGTTCGGCCTGTTCCTGATCTTCACCGGCGTGAAGATGCTCTACGTGCATGGCAAGCAGATCGACCCCGAAGCCAACCCCGTCATCCGGATGTTCAAACGCTTCGTGCCGGTGACGCCCGATTACGTCGGCCAGAAGTTCTTCACGCGGATCGACGGTCGGCTGTGGGCCACGCCGTTGTTCGTGACGCTGCTGTTCATCGAGCTGACGGACATCATCTTCGCCGTGGACTCCATCCCCGCCATCTTCGCCATCACCAATGATCCCTTGATCGTGTTTACCTCCAACGTTTTCGCCATCCTGGGCCTGCGGGCCCTGTTCTTCGCCATCGCCGGGCTGATGCAGCTCTTCCACTACCTGCACTACGGGCTGTCGGCGATCCTGGTCTTCGTCGGCGGCAAGATGCTCTACGGCTACCTCACGCACCACTGGCTGACCGATTGGCATGAACTGCCCGTCGCCGCCTCGCTGGGAGTGATTGCGTTGATCCTGATCGCGTCGATCGCGGTCTCCGTGCTGTTCCCACCCGCGCGTACGCATGACGAAACGCTCAACCTTATTGAATCGGCCGCCAAGTGAATCTCATCAAGGAGTCGATGCTCATGAGTCTTCTGGAAATCCGCAATCTGCACGCCAAGGTCGAGGGTCGGGAGATCCTCCGCGGGCTCGATCTGACGATCAACCCCGGCGAGGTCCACTCGATCATGGGCCCCAACGGCTCGGGCAAGAGCACCCTCGCCGGCGTGCTGACCGGCCGCGAGGCCTACGAAGTCACCGACGGCCAGATCCTCTTCCAGGGTCAGGACATCGGCGATCTCAGCCCCGACGAGCGGGCCGTGGCGGGCATCTTCCTGGCCTTCCAATACCCGGTTGAAATTCCGGGGGTCAGCACCACGCAATTTCTCAAGGCCGCCGTCAACGCCCACCGCAAGGCGCGCGGCCAGAAGGACATCGACGCCGTCGAGTTCCTCAAGCTCGTCCGCGACAAGATGAAGATGCTGCAGATGAAGGACGACCTGCTCAAGCGCGCCGTCAACGAGGGCTTCTCCGGCGGCGAGAAGAAGCGGCACGAGATCTTCCAGATGGCCCTACTCGAGCCCAAGCTGGCGGTGCTCGACGAGACGGACTCGGGGCTGGACATCGACGCCCTGCGGATCGTCTCCGAGGGCGTCAACGCCCTGCGCGACGGCAAGCGGTCCTTCCTGGTCATTACCCACTATCAGCGGCTGCTGAACTACATCGTGCCCGACTTCGTGCACGTGCTGGTCAACGGCCGGATCGTCAAGAGCGGGCCGAAGGACCTGGCGCTCGAGCTCGAGGCCAAGGGCTACGGCTGGCTCGAGCAGGAGATCGGCGAGCCGATCGCCAGCGCGTGAGTCTGGGGCGTATTGGAAAAGCCCTTGTATCCCCCGGCGGAGCCGGGGGCTGAAACCGGAAGAAATCATCACGAACCCTCGACACGAATAGATGCCATGCCCACACTGACCGCACCGACCACGACGGAACCTTTCCTGGCCCACCTCGGGCGCGTCCCGGCCGGGCCGGCCTGGCTGACGGAGATCCGCCAGCGCGGCCTGGCCCGCTACCGCCAGCTCGGACTGCCGACGATCCGCGACGAGGAATGGCGCTACACGCGCATCGACGCGATCGCGCGCGGCTCCTTCGAGCCGGCCCCGGCCAAACCGGCATCCATCGCCGGTGGCGCCAAGGCGCTCGACCCGCATGACCTGGGTCTGACCGGTCCGCGCCTGGTCTTCGTCAACGGCCGCTTCTCGCCGGAGCTCTCGCGGATCGGCCAACTTCCGAAGGGCGTCGCCGTCGGCGGCCTGGGCGCGGCCATCGCGGTCAACCACTCCATCGTGCGTGAGCATCTGGGCCAATACCTTGACATCAGCCACGACGCTTTCGGGGCGCTGAATCTGGCGTTCCTCGAGGACGGCGGTTTCGTGCACGTTCCGGCCGACGTCAAGCTCGACCAGCCCGTGCACCTGCTCTACGTGTCCACCCCCGGGAGTAAAGCCGGCGTCTGCCACCCGCACAATCTGGTGGTCATCGAGGCCGGGGCGAAGGCCACGGTCGTCGAGGACTACCTGAGCCTGGGCGAGGACACCAACTTCTCCAACGCCGTGACGGAATTGGTCGTTGGCGACGAGGCCGACGTCGAGCATTACCTCATCGAACGGGAGAGCGAACGGTCGCTGAACGTCTCGACGCTGCGCATTCAGCAGGGTAAGTCATCCAAGTTCGCCTCGCACTCGGTGCTGATGGGCGGCCAACTCGTCCGCAACAACGTTCACCCCGTGCTGGCCGGGCAGGGCGCGTGGTCGCTGCTCAACGGGCTCTACCTCGTGACCGGGCAGGCCCACGTGGACAACCACATGCGTGTCGAGCACGTGGCCGCTCATTGCGACAGCCGGCAGTTCTACCGCGGGATCCTCAGCGACCAGGCGTCCTCGATCTTCTCCGGCCGGATCAAGGTCCACCGCGGGGCCCAGAAGACCGATGCCAAGCAGAACAGCTCCAACCTGCTGCTGTCCGACGACGCCCAGGCCAACACCAAGCCTCAGCTCGAGATCTACGCTGACGACGTCAAGTGCACCCATGGGGCGACGGTCGGCCAGCTCGACCCCGAGGGGATGTTCTACCTGCAATCACGCGGGATCGACGCCGTGACGGCCCGGGGCCTGCTCATCCGCGCCTTCGCCGGCGAGAGCCTCGATCGCATGGGCCACGAGGCCCTGCGGGCGGAGCTGGAGAAGCGATTCCTCGAGCGCCTGCCCCTGGGCGACGCCTGACCCCCCCGGGGAGATGCAGGAGAAACTTTCCGGGGGCTTTCCGGGGGTGAAGTTGTTACGCTTGCGGCGGCCGAGGAAGAAGTCGGGGATGTCGGCCGTAAGGGAACGAACATGACCCAGCCATACGCTCATCCCGAGTCGTTGGTCTCGACGCAGTGGGTGGACGAGCATCGCGGGCAGACGGACCTCTACCGCATCGTCGAATCGGACGAGGACGTGCTGCTCTACGAGACGGGCCACGTCCCTGAGGCGGTCAAGATCGACTGGATCAATGACCTCAACGACCCGGTCGTGCGTGACTACATCGACAACGCTAAGTTCGCCGCCCTGTGCGCCAGGCACGGCATCGGCAATGACACGACGGTGATTTTCTACGGCGACAAGAGCAACTGGTGGGCGTGCTACGCCTTCTGGGTCTTCCGCCTGATGGGCCACGACAATCTCAAGATCATGGACGGCGGCCGCGCCAAGTGGATGGACGAGGGCCGAGCGATGACCACGGCCAAACCGAATCATCCCCCCGCGACCTACCAGGTCACGCACCCGCGACGAGGCATCCGCGCCTTCCGTGACGACGTGCTCCGTCACGTCCGCGCCGGCCGGCCGCTGGTCGACGTGCGGAGCATGGAGGAGTTCACCGGCAAGCTCACCCACATGCCCGACTACCCGCAGGAGGGCGTCCTCCGCGGCGGGCACATCCCCGGGGCCAAGAGCTGCCCGTGGATGCGGGCGGTCAACCCCGACGGCACCTTCAAGAGCCGGGCCGAGCTCGAGGCGATCTACCAGGGCGAGCTGGGCCTCAAGATCCTCGATGACGTGGTGGCCTACTGCCGGATCGGCGAGCGTTCGAGCCACACCTGGTTCGTGCTGACGCACCTGCTGGGCTTCGACACCGTCCGCAACTACGACGGCTCCTGGACCGAGTGGGGCAACGCCGTGGGCATGCCGATTGAGAAGGGATGAAGAGTTTTACCACGGAGGGCACGGAGGACACGGAGGCGGAAAGACAGAGTAGAAGTGAGTCAGAACAAGACAATCCATGGCATCGCCTCCGTGTCTTCTCCGTGCACTCCGTGTTCTCCGTGGTAAAACGCATTGAACGTACACCATGCCGAATCGACTGGACGAGGTTGCCGAGGTCTTCCAGAGCGTCGAGCCCGAGACGCGGCTCGAGCTCCTGCTGGACTACAGCCGCAAGCTGCCGCCGCTGCCGGCCAGGCTCACCGCCCAGCGCGACGCCGGCCTGCACCGCGTGCACGAGTGCATGACGCCCGTCTTCCTGTGGGTGGAGGCTGAGGGGGATAAGCTGCGCCTCTGGATCGACGTCGCCCCTGAGTCGCCGACGGTGGCGGGGATGCTGGCGATCGTGGTCGCGGCGCTCGACGGCGGGCCGATCGAGGCCGTCAAGAACCTGCCGCTGGACCTGATCCAGAGGCTGGGTCTGGCCGACGTGCTGCGGATGAATCGCGCCGTCGGCATCGGCGCGATCCTCGGCCGGATCAAACGTGAGGCCGCGGCGCTGCAGCCCTCCCCCCAATCCCTAACCCCTAATCTCTAGTCCTGTTTCAATGACCACACGGACCACCACGAGCTCGTACCTGACCAAAGCCCATCAATTGCGGGAGGATTTCCCCATCCTCGGCCGGCAGGTGCACGGCAAGCCGTTGGTTTACCTGGACAACGCCGCCACGACGCAGAAGCCCGCGTCCGTGATCGGAGCCATCGGCCGATATTACGAGTCCGCCAACGCCAACGTGCACCGCGGCGTCCACGCGCTCAGCCAGGAGGCGACCGAGCTCTACGAGGGCGCCCGGGCGAAGCTGCGTGACTTCATCGGCGCGGCCAGCGAGCAGGAGATCATCTTCGTCCGCGGCGCGACCGAGGCCCTCAACCTCATCGCCTTCGCCTACGGTCGGAGCGTCCTCAAACCCGGCCGTGAAGTGCTGATCACGGCCATGGAACACCACTCGAACATCGTGCCCTGGCAGATGGTCTGCCAGCAGACCGGCGCGACGCTCCGCGTGGCCCCGATCGACGACCGCGGTCAGCTCATCTGGCCCGAGTTCCAGAAGCTCATCACGGACAAGACCGCCATCGTCGCCGCGACGCACGTCTCCAACGCCCTGGGCACGATCAATCCCGTCGCCGAGATGGCCGCGCTGGCGCATCGGCACGGCGCGGTGATGATCGTCGACGGCGCCCAGGCCGTCAGCCACATGCCCGTGAACGTGGCCGAGATCGGCTGCGACTTCTACGCCTTCTCCGGCCACAAGATGTTCGGCCCGATGGGCGTTGGCGTCCTCTACGGCCGCAAGGCGCTGCTCGAGACGATGCCCCCCTGGCAGGGCGGCGGGGACATGATCCGCTCGGTGACCTTCGAGAAGACGACCTACAACGACCTGCCCTACAAGTTCGAGGCCGGCACGCCCGACGTCGCCGGCGCCGTCGGCCTGGGTGCGGCTGTCGACTACCTCCGCGCCGCGGACATGACGTGGATCGAGCAGTACGAGCACGAGCTCCTGGCTTACGGTGAGTCGCTCCTGAGCAAGGTGCCGGGGCTCAAATTGATCGGCCAGACCGAGCGGCGTGCGGCTGTGTTGTCGTTCGTGTTCGACGACATCCACCCCCACGACGCCGGGACGGTCCTGGACACCCTGGGCGTGGCCGTGCGGACGGGCCACCACTGTGCCCAGCCGGTGATGGACCGCTTCGACGTGCCGGCGACCATCCGCGCCTCGCTGGCTTTCTACAATACGCCCTCCGATCTGGACGCCCTGGCCTCGGGGCTGGGCCAGGTGATCAAGATGTTCCGCGGATAACCCTTCATGGACCTCAGCGAGCTTTATCAAGACCTGATCCTCGACCACGGCAAGCGCCCGCGCAACGTGGGCGAACTGCCCGGCCACAATCGGGAGGCCGAGGGGTTTAATCCGCTCTGCGGCGACAAGCTCACGCTCTACCTGCGGGTGGACGACGGCAAGGTCAAGGACGCGAAGTTCGTCGGCAAGGGTTGTGCGATCTGCACCGCCAGCGCGTCGATGATGACCGAGGAACTCGCGGGACACAGCGAGGCCGAGGCACGCGAGTTGTTCACACGTTTTCATGACCTCATGACGGGCAAGATCACGGACGAGCAGATGCCCGAGTCGATGGACCGTCTTTCCGCCCTTGGCGGCGTGCGGCGCTTCCCCATGCGGGTCAAGTGCGCTACGCTTCCCTGGCACACCCTGATCGCCGCCCTGGACCACGAACACCAGACGGTCAAGACGGAATAGGTTTTGAGCACCATGAGTCAGCCCGAACCGATCCAGCAGAACGCAACTTCCTCTCCCCCGGAGGGAACCACTCCCACGGGAGGTATCACACCCTCCGCGGCTTCCGAGCAGGCGAACCCGGACGGGACGTTCAACTATCCGCTGGCCCCCGAGCACGTCGAGAAGGTCAAGGACCGCGTGATCGAGGCCCTGCAGAACGTCTACGACCCCGAGATCCCCGTGAACATTTTTGAGTTGGGTCTGATCTATGACGTGCAGGTCCAGCCCAGCGGCGACGTGCAGATCAAGATGACGCTCACTTCTCCCGCCTGCCCGGCCGCGCAGGAGATCCCCGTCGACGTGCGGGTCAAGGTCGGCCGGATCCCCGAGGTCAAGCAGGTGGACGTGCAGATCGTCTGGGACCCGCCCTGGGGCCCGAACTTCATGAGCGAAGTGGCCAAGGTCACGCTGGGGATGATGTAGACGTCCAGCGCGGCAATATCCAGCGGCGATCGTTACCTCACAAGCGTCAGAAGAAAACGCGTTGGTTTGACCGCGCTTAAGCGGTGCGGCGCGTTGGCGGGCATGA
>JADZCW010000183.1 GCA_020851395.1 Phycisphaeraceae bacterium | reverse complement strand
GTCCGCACCGGCGTTGGCGCGGGAGGACGGGTGCAGTGAAGCCGCCATGCGCAAGCGACTTCAACGTATCCGAGACCAACTGCGAAAGGAGATTCAGATGATCGAGCGACGCAACACGGCCGGCGAATCCCTGCCCGAGGACCTGCCGCAGAAGATCGTGGAGCTGCTGGCCCACCCCATGCTGACCGACGTGCCGGAGAACCCGGTCGGCCAGACGTGGCAGGCCATGCGCGGGCTGCTGGCTGGATTCACCGAAGTCGAACTTTCAGAGGTCGTCTGCAGGAAGGATGTTCTCGAGTTGGTCGGCCAGGAGCACATGCGCGATCAACCGGGTTACATCCATCGCATCAACGACGAGCAATACCTCAGGCACGACCTGACGCTTCCGCTGCTGTTGTCGGCCCGACGTCGTTCGGGGCCGCAGCGTCTGACCACCTGTGGCAAGACCTATCGCAACGGCAAGCAAGATCGGATGCACCTGGAGGCCTTCCATCAGGCGGAGGTCTTCATGCTCGGGCCGGGCGTCGAGGTCGCGCATCTGACGGGATTGGTGATGCACCTGCTCGATGAGTTGCTCGGAGGGCATCCCTACCGGGTGGAGCGCATGGAGTCGCCGATGATCTGGGATCAAGGCTGGTGCGCGAGCGTGAACTATGCGGACGGTGAATGGGATATGGCCGCGTGGGGACGATTTACGCCAGCGATTCTACGCTCCCTGGGTCGTGATCCGAACGTCGAGCAGGGCGGCAGCGCGGGATTTGGCCTCGAACGGCTGGCGTCGATCCGGTACGGGATCATGGACCTGCGGGCGATTGAAGCGGCTAGAGTTGCACCATGATCCACCCATGGTGACGGCAATAATCCAGATTCAAATTTACGTGTCTTGCTGGACAGGATCTTTGCCGACGGGCCAGAGTCAGGTAGCATATTTGAGCCGAGTCCCGCCGCGTGTCGCGGTGGGAGCGGGGGACCCACGTTTGTTGGGGCGCATCCTGCCCAAGGGCAGGAGGGGCACCTGGAAGCCCTAGCCCGTCAGCTAACCTCGCAGGCATTTTCAGGGCGACCGTCAATCGTTCTCGCCCTCATCCATTCACGTTGGCGGGGCGCTAAAACCATCACACATTGAGTCTTGGTTTGCCGGCCGTCGCGCCATGCGCGGCGGAAGTGGTTCGCTTGCGGACGCAGGACGCGCCGCGGGGGAACCGCGCGCCGGCATCGCCCTGCCCAGGGGTCAAGAACATGCGGCAGGAACTGTGGAGGATCTGGATTCGCTCAAGAGTGTTCGTTCGTCGGATGCACCCGGCCAAGCTCGTCTTGCTGGGCTATGTGTCCTACATCCTCATCGGGTGGGCGCTGCTGTGCCTGCCGGTGATGCAGAAGACTGACAAGGCCAGCTCGCTGGATCAGTTGTTCACCGTGACGTCGGCGGTGTCGACCACGGGGCTGGTGACGGTCAGCTTGTCGGACGACTACACCTGGCTGGGGCAGTTCGTGATCATGCTGCTGATCCAGGTCGGCGGCATCGGGTACATGTCGCTGGGGTCGTTCGTGGTGCTGGCGAGGCGACGCGAGCTGTCACGGGCCCGGCAGGGCATTCACCAGACGGTCTTCTCGTTGCCGGAGTCGTTCAACCTCAGCTACTTCCTGCGCGGAGTGATCGGGTTCACGCTGGCGATCGAGGCGGTTGGGGCGCTGGGGCTGTGGTGGGTGTTCCGCGAGGCGGGCGAGCCGGGGGCGCTGTGGAGCGCGGTGTTCCACAGCGTCTCGTCGTTCTGCACGGCGGGATTCGGGCTGTCCAACGACAGCTTCATGGCGTATGCCGGCAACTTCTATCTCAACGCGATCGTGGCGGTGCTGAGCTACCTCGGGGCGGTGGGGTTCATCGTCTGCCTGGACCTGTGGAACCTCTTCACCGGCCGGGTGCGGGCGTTGACGCTCACGAGTAAGATCATCCTCTGGGCAACGTTCTGGATGAGCATGGCCGGGACGCTGCTGCTGATGCTCAGTGAGCCGACGCTGCAGCCGCTGCCGCTGGACGAGCGGATCATGGCGGCGTTCTTCCAGGCGATGACGGCCATGACCACCGTGGGGTTCAACACGGTCAGCATCGGGGCGCTGTCCAAGGCGTCGGTGCTGCTCCTGATCACGCTGATGGTGATCGGGGCCTCGCCGTCGGGCACGGGCGGCGGGCTCAAGTGCACGACCTTCACGGCCTTCCTGGGGGTGATGCGCAGCGCGATGCGCGGCGAGCGGCGGGTGAGCTTCTGGGGCCGGCCGATCCCCGAGGAACGCACCTGGACGGCGGTGGCCAGCGTGGGGTTCTATGTCATCGCGCTCCTGATCGGGACATATCTGCTGGAGATGACCGAGGCGTCGCGCTTCGACCAGAACTTCTTCGAGGCGGCATCGGCGCTGGGCACGGTGGGACTGAGCATGGGGATCACGGCCGGGCTGACGAGCGTGGGCAAGGTGATTATCGTGCTGCTGATGTTCTGCGGGCGGATGGGGCCGCTGACATTCGGCATGGCGCTGTTTCAGGGCAGGCATCGACCGGTGAGAAAGCTGGACAATGACCTGGCGGTGTGAGATGGCGGTGAAGCGTCATGTTACGTCTTCGAATTCGCCACACGCCAGGCGACGTCCTTCTGGATGTTCGTCAGACAGCGGTCGATGAGGCTGGCTTTTTCCTTCTGCCGGCACTGCCGAGAGAGGAGCTGGAACTGCTGCTGGAGGCGGGTCATCTCGACGGCGAACGCGGCGAGCTTGTCGCCCAGGCGGTCGAGGTAGACCGGTGGGCCGGCATGGTCGCCGACGAGGGGCTCGAAGTCGAGCTGGCCGCGGACGGGGGCGATGTGGCTGAAGTAGGCGCGCTCGACGTCGAGGAGCCACTGCACCAGGCTGTCGCGCACGGCGGAGGTTTCGGGGACGAGCACGTCCTCCACGGCCAGACCCAGGGCGCGCTCAACGGCGTCGTCGGGGTGGGTGAGCAGTCGGCCGACGCAGCGGGTCATGATGTCGTACTGCGGGTTGTTCATCGGGCCGGCGAAGAACTCGAAGGCTCGCCCGCCGTCGAGCGCGAGGTGGCGGATGTTGCTGCCGGTGAGCTGGGCGTGCGGTAGGAACCAGCGGTCGCGTTCCCAGCGCTGAGGGGGAACGACCACCGCTCCGCCGAGCGAGCCAAAGGCGCAGGGCAGGTATTGCACGAGCTTGCGGCGGAAATCGCCGCCCTTGTCAGCCGCCTGGTCCGAGACGTCGGTGATGAAGTCCAGGTGCTGGGCCATCTCTTTGAGATAGGGAAAGTCCGCCTCCTCGTTGAAGTTCATGCCCCAGCCGCTGACCGAGAGCTTGACGTGGGGGTGGTGCCGGCGGACGTAGGCGGCCGCTTCGGCGTTGACCAGGGCGTGGTACTGCATGTGGCCGAGCTGCTTGCACTGCGAGCAGTAGCAGCGGCCCTGGTCGGCTGACTGGAAGCCCAGGCCCGCCACGCCGATCTTCTTGACGGCGAAGTCGATGATGCGGCGCATCCACTCGCGCGCGGCCGGCTGGTGGTAGCACATGGCCACGCCGTTGCTCTCGACGAATCGGCCCCAGCACCAGCGGCCCTCGTTGCGGGCGACTTCTGGGTGGGCGCGGATGATTTCTTCAAAGCCCCAGGTGTAGACACCCAGGCCGCTGTAGACAGCGATGCCCTGGCGGCGGCCTTCCTCGAGGATGGCGTCGATGATCCGGCGGCGCTGCGGGGTGATGCAGGACTCGAGGTCGACCGGCCAGGCGTGGTCGACGTACAGGCCCCAGATGGTGATGCCGTTGTAGCCCCAATCGCGGGCGACACGGAAGAGGTCGGTGTAATCGCGGAGCGTCTGCTCGTCGGCGTCGATGATCGGCCAGCGTTTGCCCTTGCGGGGGCTCGAGCTGACGTCGTTGATCCAGTCCAGGAGCATGCGGTGAGGGAGTGGGATCATGTCTGCACCAGTTTACGAAAGTGCTTGACCTGTATGGTCTTGCCGGACACTGACAGGGCCGACAAGGTAACACGACAGAGGTGGGAAATTGTTGTGGGCATTCTTTTTATAAGCATTTGTGTTCCTAACGAAGGTGATCTTGGAATCAGCCGATTGAAGGCTATGCAGCCAGGAGATTTACGGCTGATTCGCCGGCGGGCGGCGGGTCGGGAGTGAATGCTCTTCTCAGGTGTAGAACCTAGGGCTTCCTGGCGGAAGGTGCGGCGGATGAGAGTGACGTCGAGTTGGCCGCTGTGACCCGCGACGCCTGGGTGAGAGTCAAGCGGTCGAACGGCGGTCCGAGCTGGGGACGATCCATGAACCTGCTGCGTTCGTTGCGAGCCCGCCCGTGCAAGCTGGTCGCGTGCGCCGTGCTGACCTCGTCGGCCGCGGCGCTGTGCGTCATCAGCCACTCGACGGTCGCGACGGGTGGCCTGCGCGCGCTCGGGCCGATGCTGGTGGTGTTCGTGGCGGGCGGGGCAATCGTGCTGGCGGTGGCGCGCTGCAGGCTCGGGCGGGGGCGGGGCAGCGAGGTAGAGCGCGGCGAGGGGTGGTGTTCAGCGCGGGATCTTGTGCCGTTGCGGCTGGCCGTTGAGCAGAGCCCGGCCTCGATCGTGATCACCGACACCCAGGGCCGGATCGAGTACGTCAACCAGCGGTTCGTGGAGCTGACCGGCTACCGCCGGGAGGAAGTCATCGGCCGCAACCCGCGAATCCTCAAGTCCGGTCAGACGCCGACGCAGGAATACCGGACGATGTGGGAGGACCTGTCCGCCGGTCGGCAGTGGCGGGGGACCTTCCACAACCGCAAGAAGAACGGCGAGCTCTACACCGAATCGGCGTCGATCTCGCCGATCCGCGACGCGGCGGGCGTGACGACGCATTACCTGGCGATAAAGGAAGACATCACCGAGCAGAAACAGTCGCAGGAGGCGCTGCGGAAGTACGCCGAGGACCTGTCTTCGGCCAAGTCGAGCCTGGAGCTTCACGCCCGCGAGCTGGCCACGCGGTCGGAGCAGCTTGAGCAGGCACGGGCCGCGGCCGTCGAGGCCAGCCGGGTCAAGAGCGCGTTCCTGGCCAACATGAGCCACGAGATCCGCACGCCGATGACGGCCATCCTCGGCTACGCCGAGCTGCTGCTCGACAGCGGGTTGAGCGAGTCCGAGCGGGTCGAACACGTGCACGTGATCCGACGCAACGGCGAGCACCTGCTGCGGATCCTCAACGACATCCTGGACCTGTCGAAGATCGAGGCGGGGCGGATGGTCGCCGAACAGGTGGCCTGCTCGCCGGCGCACGTGATCGACGAGGTGGCGTCGCTGATGCGGGTGCGGGCCCTGAGCAAGGGGCTGGCGTTCAACGTCGAGTACGTCGGGCCGGTGCCGACGCGGATCGAGTCGGACCCGACGCGGCTGCGTCAGATCCTGATCAACCTGGTGGGCAACGCGATCAAGTTCACGCAGGCCGGCGGGGTGCGGGTGGTCTGCCGACTGGTCGACGATCCGGGCGCGCCGCAGCCGCGGCTGCGCTTCGAGGTGATCGACACGGGCATCGGCATGTCGGCCCAGCAGATCTCGGCAATCTTTACGCCCTTTTCACAGGCGGACAGCTCAACCGGCCGACGATTCGGCGGCACGGGGCTGGGGCTGGCGATCTCGCGCCGACTGGCACAGATGCTCGGCGGGGACATCGTGGTCCACTCGACGCCCGGGCACGGCTCATCGTTCGTGGTGACGGTCCAGACCGGGCCGCTCGACGGGGTGACGATGATGCTGCACCCGACCTCGATCGAGGGGACGGGCCCGCGCGAGGGGCCCGCCGACGGCCGAGCGGGCGCGGGCACCGGCCTGCGGGGCCGGGTGCTGCTGGCCGAGGATGGACTGGACAATCAGCGGCTGATCTCGTTCCTGCTCCGCAAGGCCGGCGCGGAGGTGGAGGTGGCTGAGAACGGACGCCTGGCCTATGAGGCCGCCATTGCCGCGCACAAGGCGGGCCGACCGTTCGACCTGATCCTCATGGACATGCAGATGCCGGAGATGGACGGGTACACCGCGACGATGAGGCTGCGCGACGAGGGCTATCGCGCCCCGATCGTGGCCCTGACCGCCCACGCGATGAGCGGCGACCGCGAGAAGTGCCTCGAGGCCGGCTGCGACGACTTCGCCTCCAAGCCCGTCGACCGCGCGCGGTTGCTGAGCCTGGCGGCGCAATACTGCATGTCGACCGCACGCGATCGTTGCTGATCGATCGCCGCGGTTGACCGCTCTCATCAATCAGTCACTCGTGACATTCCCCGATCTACGAACGTCGCATTCGTCGGCGTGAACTGTAAGTTCGGCCTGATTTTCTCGTGGTTTTTGCTTGACATGGCCGAGGATATGGTGTAAATCCGCGATATCGTGCTCGAAACAGCAGGTTTCTTCCCCTCTTGCAAGGAGTGTGACCCATGACACGCAAGCCCATCCATCACGGAACCGTCACGCTCCGCGCGGCCTGAGTGCTGAACCAGGCGTCCCTCATCCAGACATCTGATCCGGCACGGGCGGCTGCTGGCTGACCATTCTCGGCCAGGAGTTATCGCTTAACCCACGCGGCACGTCGCGGCGGTGATCCGACCGACGACGGTGGTCCCCTGCGCGGGGATCCTCGTGCATTCCTCCACCGAATCAGGCGGCTGCGCTATTTCCTTGTCCTCATCACAACAACCTCGGAGTCACGCGCCATGAAGGACGCGCTGGAATTGAAGCAGGACATCGTGTTTCGAACAACGCTGCGCGGGCTTGAACTGGAGTTCCACTCGACGTGGGGGCTGTTCAGCCCGCGCGAGATCGACGTCGGCTCACGCATGCTCGT
>JADZCW010000182.1 GCA_020851395.1 Phycisphaeraceae bacterium | reverse complement strand
TCATTGTCTCGCCCACCGCCCGACCTAACCCCACCATGATCGCGCTGAACAGCCCGCTCGTCGCCGTCGGGATGATGATCCGCACCGTCGTCTGCCACGGCGTCGCCCCCGCCCCCAGCGACGCCGACCGCAAATGCTCCGGCACGGCCGTCAGCGCATCGTCCGCGATCGTGTAGATGATCGGGATGATGGCGAACCCCATCACGAACCCCACGATCAGCGCGTTCCGCTGCACGTACGTCTGCGCCAGCGACCAGTCCACCGGCCCGATCACCCAGGGCCCGCGCGGGTCCAGCCCCGCCGCCGTCAGGCACCACGCCGCCAGCAGCGTCGCCACCCCCGCCAGCACCAGGATCGCCAGCACCTTCCCCCCGTTGGCCATCGCGCACCGCGACCGGTCCCAGTCCGACGGCAGGTGCCGGATCCACGGATTGACCAGCCACCCCACCCCCAACGCCGACAACACCCCGACCCCCGGCAGCAGCAGCACCACCCACCCGCCCAGCCCCGTTCCCCCCTGCCCGTCGAGCCACAGCCGGATGTTCCCACCGAACAGCATCCGCTCGACCACCGGCCCCGCCGCCGCCGACATCGCCACCGCCACCGGCAGCGTCAGACAGATCATCCCAAACCGCCAGCTCTCCGCCCCCGGAAGCCGCATCATCACCCCGTGCGGCAGCATCTGCCACAGACACGACGCCACCACCAATGTCACCGGCGCCAGCACCCCCGCCGCCAGCAGCGTCGGCAGCATCCTCTCGGCGTACGGCGCGATCACCAGCGCCGCCAGGAACCCCAGCACCACGCTCGGCAGGCTCGCCATCAGCTCGATCGTCGGCTTGATCCGCGCCCGCACGTTCGGGTGCAGGAACTCGCTCGTGTACACCGCCGCCAAGAGCGCCAACGGCACCGCGAACAGCATCGAGTAGAACGTCGCCTTGAGCGTCCCGAAGACCAGCGGCATCATCCCCAGCTTCGGCTCCGCGTCGTCCGTCCCCGCCGACGACTGCCAGATGTGCCCGGGCTTGTCGTACTTCTCATACCACACCGCCCCGAAGAGCGACCGCAGCGTCGCCTCCGGGTGCGTCACCTGCAGCGACCACCGCTGCATCGTCGCGCTATCCGCCCCATCATGACCGGACCGCGCCAGCGCCAGCAGCCCATCGTCCTTCGGGCTGATCACCATCGCCGCCACGGCCGCGTGAGCCTGCTTCCCATCGCCGACCACGCCGCGCGCCAGCGTCTCGCCCGTCGTCCCCTGGATGATCCGCACCGACCCGTCGGCAAACCCCGCCGCCACGATCCGCTGCCGCGCCGAGATCGCCAACGCCGTCACCGCCGGCCCAGCCTCCGCCAGCCGCCGCGTCAGCGTCATCGCGTGCCGGTCGCCGTCGCTGTTCTGCGGCGTCTCGACCAGGAACCACCCGTGGATCCTCCCCGTCCCATCACCGACCATCAGCGTCGTCCGCCCCAGCTCGAACCGCACCGCCGTGATCCGGGTCCCCGCCACCGCCCCGGGGTACGCCAGCAGATTGCTCTTCTCCACCAGCCTCGGACCGCTCAGCGAGCGCACGTCATAACGCAGCATCCGGCCGTCCGCCCAGACCAAGAGCAGGTTGTCGCCCAGACCCGTCAGCCCCAGGAACAGCGGCCTTTCGCCCGCAAAATCCCCCGGCAGCGCCGGCAGCTCGGCGCGTGTCACCTGATACGTCGTCTTGCCCGCCATCAGGTCGCGCTTCTCGCGCAGGGCCTCGACTGCCACGCGTCCGTCGGCCGTCATCAACGCCACCATCGGCCCCGTCGGCCGGGTGACGTAGTCGAGCATCACCACCGCCGCCGAGGACTCGACCTGCACCGGATCACTGAACGTGATCGACAGCTTCTTGAGCCGGTGCTGCCCCTCGGGCGTCCTCTCGACGACCCCCCCGTCAAGCACCGCCGTCTCGCCCACCGGCAGGTCCGCCAGTTCCGCCGGCACGTCGGCCGACGCCAGGAAGCTCGACACAAACCCCACCTTCCCCAGCCGGATCGAACCATCGCTCAGCCCCGCCACCGCGCCGCCACCCGTCCCGGCCAGCGCCACCGCCGTGATGCTCGCTCCCGGTTGGGACGAGTCCGGCCCGCCCTCGATCAGCGCCCCATGCCCGAGCACCTTCCCATCCCGCAGCGCGAAACTCGTCCACCGCCCGTCGGGCTCGACCGCCAGCCCCATCGTCTGATACTCATCGACGACCAGCCTCACCGCCCCCTGCCCGACCAGTTCCTGCGGGGGCACATAGCTCGCCTTGGGCCGCAGCGACGTCCCGGCCAGCAACGGCCAGACCTCCCACAGCAGGAAGAAGAACACCGTGCACACCGCCGCGATCGTCCCGACGCCGCCGACGGTGATCACCCAACGCGCCGCCACGTCCGCCAGACGGACGCCGGTGCGCGTCCGCCCGCGTCGGGGCCGTGCGTGCGTTCTGGCCGTGGGTGTTTCCATCCCGCTTAGAATCCAGGCTCGATCCCGATCGACTGCAGCGCCTGACGCGCCACCGCCGCGCTCACCGGCAGGTCCCCCACCCGCACCACCGCCTGCTGGCCCTGCTTGCTGTAAATGTACCGCACAAACTCCCTCCGCAGCGGGTCCAGCTCCGTCTGCGGCTTGTGATTGATCATCACATAAAGAAACCTCGCCAGCGGATAATCCCCGCTGTACGCGTTGGCCGCCGTCGCCTCGACGAACGAACCCCCCTCGTCCATCGCCAGCGGCACCGCACGCACGTCCGCCGTCATGTACCCGATCCCGCTGTACCCGATCGCGAACCGGTCCGTCGCCACTCCCTGCACCACCGACGAACTGCCCGGCTGCTCCTTCACGCTGCTCTTAAAATCCCCCTTGCCCAACGCATGCTCCTTGAAGTACCCGTACGTCCCCGACGCCGCGTTGCGACCATACAGCCCGATCGGAGCGTTGGCCCAGTCCCCCTCGAGCCCCAGGTCCCCCCACCGCGTCACGTCCTTGGGATACCCCAGCGAACGCGTGCTCGAGAAGATCGCGTCGACCTGCGGCAGCACCAGCCCCTGGATCGGGTTGTCCTTGTGCACGTACACCGCGATCATGTCGATGGCGCCAGGCAACGCCGTGGGCTTGTACCCGTACTTCGCCTCGAACTCATCGCTCTCCTTGTCCTTCATGGGCCGGCTCATCGGCCCGAAGTTGGACGTCCCCGCGATCAACGCCGGGGGCGCCGTCGACGAACCCTTGCCCTCGATCGACACCGACACGTTCGGGTAGAACTTGCGGAACTCCTCCGCCCAGAGCGTCATCATGTTGTTCATCGTGTCCGAACCGACGCTCTTGATCGACCCCGACACCCCTTCCGTCGGCGTGTACTCGGGCAGCTCCGGGTCCACCACCATCTGAGCCCAGGTCGTCGGGGCCATCATCGCCACCGCAACGACCAGAGCGCAGCGAAACATCTCTCTGATCATCTGCATCTCCCTCAATGTCAGTGAAGTGCTCGCTCCGTCTTCGACCGAAAGGCTAGCCGGAGATTGTTAGCGTCGGGTTAGCAAACCGCATCCTCGCCCCCTCTATAACGATCATCACACACGAGGCAAATGAATCCTGAATGTGCTGCCCCGCCCCACCGCGCTCTGCACCGAAACTCGTCCGCTGTGCGCCTGCGCGATGTGCTTGACGATCGCCAACCCCAGCCCCGTCCCCCCCGCCTCCCGGCTGCGTGCCTTGTCCGTCCGGTAGAACCGCTCGAACAGGCGCGGCAGGTGCATCGCCTCGATCCCCGGCCCCACGTCCTGCACCTCGATCACCACTTCCCGCGGCTCGACCACCGCCCGCGCTTCCACCGCGCTGCCCGGCGGGCTGAACTTGATCGCGTTGTCCATCAGGTTGATCACCGCCTGGCCCAGCAGCTGCGCATTGAACCGGCTCTGCAAGTCCGGCGGACAGCTCGTCTCGATCGTGATCTGCCTCGCCTGCGCCCGCACCCGGCAGGCCTCGCGTGCGTCGGACAGCACCGGCGACAACGGCCCCTTGCTCAGCTCGATCCGCCCGCGCTCCGCGTCCTGTTCGATCCGCGACAGGCTCAGCAAGTCCTCGATGATCGACTCGAGCCGCCGCGACTGCCTCGCCGCGATCTCCATGAACCGCCGCCGGTCCTCCGCCGACGCTCTCTCGTCGTCGAGGATCGTCTCGAGCGCCGTCTTGATGGTCGCGATCGGCGTGCGCAACTCATGCGACACGTTGGCCACGAAGTCCCGCTGAATCGTCTCGAGCCGCTGCAACCGCGTCACGTCGTGCAGCACCACCACCGCCCCGATCCGCTTCCCCTGAGCGTCACGCAGCACCGTGCCGAGCGCCTGCAGCGCCCGCTCGCCCGTCTCATTCACCCCCGCCACCGCCGGGTCCTCGTGCCGCCCCTCGCCCGCCGCCGGATCGCCCTGCGGCCCCGCGCCAGCCGTCCCGACCGCCGTCGGCAGCACCATGTGCCGCTGCACCGGTGAAGCGCTCCCCAGCGCCGCGGCCACGAATTCCGACAACGCCCGATTCCTCAAGAGCTCCTGGATGCTCCGCCCCTGCGCCCGCGCCGGGTCCACCCCCAGCAGCTTCGCCCCCGCCGGGTTGAGGCTGATCACCCGCTCGTTGGGGTCGATGGCGATCACGCTCTCGACCATGCTCCCGAGCACCGCGTCGAGTTCGTTGCGGTGCTCGATCACCGTCCGCAGCCGCTGCTCATGCTGACGCGCCAGCCGGTTGATCGCCGACGCCGCCTCGGCCACGCTCGGCGGCGACGAGATGTCCAGCTCCTCCGCCAAATCCCCCCCCGCCAGACGCTCCGTCTGCGACCGCAACTTGGCTAACCCCCGTCGCACGATCAGCGCATGCAGCAACGTCCCGCCCAGCAACAGCGCCAGCAGGGCCGACAACAGCACCAGAGGCAACCACCATGCGTCGTCCGACATGCCCGGGCAGACTCCTAGGCCCCGCCCGGCATCTTACTCCCGGAACCGATACCCCACACCCCGCACCGTCTCGACCACCTCCGCCTGCTCCCCCAGCTTCCGTCGCAGCGTCACCACCTGCACGTCCACCGACCGGTCCGTCACCGCCGCCATCCCCCCGTGCACCGCCTGGATGATCTGCGACCGCGTGAACACCCGCCCCGGCCGCCCCGCCAGAAGCGTCAGCAGCCGGAACTCCGTCGCCGTCAGCGTCACCGGCCGGCCTTCCACCCGCACCTCGTGCTTGGGCTGGTCGATCACGATCGCCCCCCGGTCAATGACCTCCTGACCCGGATCGTACTCCCCCCCGT
>JADZCW010000181.1 GCA_020851395.1 Phycisphaeraceae bacterium | reverse complement strand
GTTACTTTCACCGTCGATCCCACCGGCGACATCGCGTCATACACGCGGAAGGGGGCGCGGCGCGTCACGAATTCATTGCGTTCCTCGTTACGCTCGATGAATCCCACCGGCCCGGTGTTGGCCTCCACCGGCACGTCGATCAGCACGAACCACTTCGCCTCCCGCACCGCCCGCCCCGCCTCCCGCACCGACAGACGCAGTGCATCACCCTCACGCAGTCCGACCACCAGCACGTGCGCCGCCGCCGTCCCCCCGCGCGCCACGTCCAGCGACATCGACTCACGAGCCTGTTCTCCCACGGCCGAATCGGGGTACAGATGTTCAAGACTGTCACGCCATTCCGCTCGCATGATCGCCTCCGACCCCCTCATCAACCGAAATCAGAACACGCTTGGTATTCGTTCGCCCGTCCACGTCGACTGCGCCGCGGCCGGAAACCCTTCGGCGTGCTCTTCACCAAGCACCACAAAGCTCGCCCGGCATGTCTGGCCCCCAGCCTCGACCTCCACGTCCAGATGCGTGCCCGCCGCACGATCGCCCGCCGTCACGACGAAGGCGCCCGCCGGCTCGCCCTCGCAGGGCCTGACCTCATATCCCCGCCCCGCCGACAGACGCGCCTTGTTCAGCGTCAACACCTGCCCCTCACGTTCGCACGTCACCGCCACCCGCCGCGACTGGCCCGCTCGCCACACCGGCTCCCCCCCGTAATGCAGGATGATCTCCACCTCCCCGTCGAGCGCGTAGGCCGTGCGCAGGTCGCGACTCAAACATTCCTCGACCAGTTCATGCCGCCACAGCGACAGGCCGGTCGGCTCAGGTCCACGGGTTCCGCTTCCCAGCGACACGGGCGTCGGCAAACTGCCGCTCAGTCGCTCGAACAGCTTCACCGTCCGCTCCGTCAGCGCATCGATGTCCGCCGGCGCGTCGCAGTCGCCGGTGTACTCGTGCAATTTGATGCCCCGCCCGATCGGCTCGATCCATCGCTGCGGGATGTAGCGCGTGCCGTGCTGAATGCCCAGCAGCGCCCCCAGCGTCGCCCCCGTGCAATCGGTGTCATACCCCGCGTTGACCGCCTTGCAGAGCTGGTCCCCGAACTCCTTCCCATACAACCACCCCAGCACCGTGAACCCATGGTTCGGCGGCCCGTGCTGCGCGTGCATGTGCCCGAAGATCTGGTGCACCCGCTGCCGCGCCCGCCCCCAGTCCACGCCGAACCGGTGGCACCACATCGCCTCCCGGATCACCCGCGCCGTGGCGCAGCCCGGCGGGATCATCGTCAGCCCGATGTCGATCAGCGTCCGCGCCTCCTGAACCACGAAGGCCGCGCTCTGCACCGCCGCCCAGAACATCTCCCCCCACATCCCCTCGCCGCCGGCATGGTCCATGCACGAATCCATCCACGCCAACGATGCCGCGAACTGCGGATTCCCCGGCGCCAGGCACGCCCAGATCTCACTGCGGATCGGCGAGCCCATCTCGTCCACGTAGTAATTGTTGAACCACCCGCACATCGGCGGCCCCAGCCCCAGCTCCAGGTTCCGCCGACAGAACCCGTACTCGTTCCATGGATACTTCAGCAGGAACTTCCGCCAGTACTCCGCGAAGTCCGCCAGCCGCGGCCAGCGGCCCTTGTCCTCGACCATCTTGAGCCAGACGAGCTGGAAATCCAGATCGTCGTTGGGCAGCGGCTCCGTCGGCACCGGATCGTAAAAGGTCAGCGCCTGCACGTACGTCCGCCCCTCGTACGGCATCCCCAGCGTGCCGCCGATGCTCTTACCCAACCAGCAGGCCGTCACCTTGTTGCAGAACATCTCACGATCGAGCGTGATCGCCGCCATGCGATTCTCCCCTTGTGGGAAGGCATTCCGGTCGACGCCCATTGGATGTTCGAGGGTCAGCGGTGTCAAACGCCCAGCGGCATCGGGCGATCACCGCATCCGCAGCGGCACGAACCCGCAGTTGGGCTCTTCCGCCAGGTAGTCGTGTGTCTCGGAGTACGCCCGCGCCCGGCAGCCCATGCACACCTTCTTGAACTCGCACATCCCGCACTTGCCCTCGAGGTTGCTGTCATCCCGCAGGTCCGCGAACACCACCGAGTCCCGCCAGATCGTCGGCAGCGGCACGTGCTTGACGTTCCCCGAGCTCACCGGCAGGTACCCGCAAGGGAACACCTCGCCCGTGTGGCTCACAAAACAGATCGCCTGCCCCGCCAGACAACCCTTGGTCATCGCCGACATATCTGCCCCACCCGGATGACCGCCGGGGTGTCCCCCGGGATGCCCGCCAGGATGACTTCCGGGGGCGGGGGCGGGGCTTCCGGGGGTGGGGGCCATGCTGCGGTGCGGGTGCGCCGCCGCCGGCATCGCCCGTCCCTCTTCCTTCGCTCGTTGCCGCATCACACGGAAGTAGTGCGGGGCGCACGTGGCCTTGAGGTGCAGCTTCTGCTCCAGCGACCGGTCATAGATCCAGTTCAGCGCCGCCTCATATTCCTCCGGGCTCAGGATCACGTTCTCCTGCAGCTGCATCCCGCACCCCACCGGCACGAGCATGAAGATGTGCAGCGCATCCGCCCCCAGGTCCAGCGCCAGCTGATACATCGCGTCGAGCTTGGCGTAGTTGTGCCGCGTCACCGTCGTGTTGATCTGCATCGACATCCCGAGCTTGCGCAGCTCCTTGAACCCGCGGATGCTCGACTCGAACGCCCCGTCGATCCCCCGAAACCCATCATGCGTCTTGGCGTCCGGCCCATCAAAGCTCATCGACACCCGCCTGAATCCCACGTCGACCACGCGCTTGGCGATCCGTTCGTCCATGATCGTCCCGTTGGTCGCCAGCGCGATCGGCAGCCCCACCGCCGTCGCTGTCGCCGCCAGATCGAACACGTCCGGCCGCATCAGCGGCTCCCCCCCCGAGAACACCAGGATCGGCCGCCCCGTCTCCGGCAGCGACCGGATCATCCCCATCGCCTGCTCCGTCGACAGGTCCTCCTTGCTCATCTGCACCGACACGTCCAGCCGCCGGCAGTGCACGCAAGCCAGGTTGCACCCCGCCGTCGTCTCCCAGAACAGCAGCCGCAGCGCCGGCGTGGCACCCCCGGAAGCTTCCCCCGGAGGTGCTCCGGTGGGCTGGGTGTGGGAATGAGGGTGACCGTGAGAAGAATGGACGCTCATATTGATTCATCGTATCAACCAGCGTGCCAGAATCGACGCAAAAAGCTGTTTTTTGCCGGAGAGTCACATCCTGGATTGCCGGTTCGGCTCTAGTTGCTCAAGCGGCTTTGCGGAAACTACGAAGGCTCCCCGCTGCCACAGACAAGATCGGACGTCGAGAACTTTTATAATGCCCACATATCCGGCATTACTGGTCCGGTTTTTGCCGGTGCTTTGTGGGGCATCTCATGACCAAGAACCGCTGCATCCTCTGTCTCTGGATCCTCGCCGCGGTCGTCCTGACCTTGCTGCTGTGCATCGCCATCTCCCAGATCGTCCGCTCCCGAGGCCGCATCGCCGCCCCCGTCGAGCCGACCACCGCACCG
>JADZCW010000180.1 GCA_020851395.1 Phycisphaeraceae bacterium | reverse complement strand
TGTTAGGTTGGCTTATTGAGCGGAACAACGCATGAGCGCCGCGACTCAGTGGGTCGGCATCGCGGGGGCTTCCATTGAAGCCCCGGAAGCCTCGGCCTGTTCGAGCTGAGCGACCATCGCCCGCTCCTGGTCGGTGACCTTGTACGTCAACGAGGCGTAGATCGCCCCGGCGGTGAAGATCGCCAGCGCCACCCCCACGGCTGTGCAGACCTGCCCCCATCGCTTCTGGGCGGCCACGCTGACGGTCAGCCCCCAGGTGATCGCCGCCGTCCACAGGCCGTTGGCGAAGTGGTACACGCAGGAGTAAACGCCCACGACGTACATGATGGCCGCCAGCGGGAAGGCGTGTTGGAGCGCGATGGCCGTCGTGGCCTTGGCCAGCGGCTCGCCGTTGGGCCCTGAGAGGTAGAAGGGGGTGTCGAGCATCCCGCCGAAGGTCCAGCCCCAGCGGAGCTTGGCCACGTGCACGAAGATGAACAGCAGGGCCAGGATTCCCGTGATCCGCTGGAACGTATAGCGCCAATTGTCCTGATAGGAATAAGCCGTCGAGTTCGGCACGCCGGTGAAGGTGTAGACCACGCCCAGGGCCGCGTGGAACCCGATCGGCAGCCAGAGCCCGAAGATCTCAATGAAGAGCAGGGCCGGCATGTCGTGGATGAACTGCACCTCGTGCTGGAAGTTGCCCACGAGCATCTGGAAGTTCGTGAACAGGTGGAAGCAGAGGAACACGCCCACGGGCAGGATGCCGGTGAGCGAGTGCAGCCTGCGGAGCAGGAAGTGGTACTTGCCGCAGAACTCGGGGGTGGGAGCCGTCGAAGGGGCTTCAGCGGTGGCGTGAGCGGACACGTGAACCGTCCTTTCCTGAGCGTGCCCTAATGCACGCTGGGGATTGACCGGGCGTCAGCATGGGGAAGGAATAACCAGCACCCTGGCGTGGTGCTCCGGCGTCCCATCCCCCGACTCGAACTAAAGGACAAACGATAGTCAACTCTGGATGTTTTTCAAATCAGCCGGAACTGCCGAAGACCCCTGGAAGTGTGGAAAACCCCGTTCACGCCAGGGCTTGCTGATCATCCACGCTTGGTGCTGGCCACCTGGATGTAGTGCTGTCGCAGCTCGTAGAGCGTGCCTGAGACCAGCTCCTGCTCCTGCTCGCTGAGGTTGCCTTTGGTCTTCTGTTCGATCACTCCGAGCATGTCGATGTGGTGCCGGGCGACATCCAGGCTCAGGTACCGCTGACCCGAGCGAGGGTCGGCGATCAGTCCCATCGCCAGCAGGGCCTGTGTGGCCATGGTGCTCACGAGCGTGGTGAAATCGGCCGGCGGTGTCCCACCCCCGCCCCCAGCCCTGCCCCCGGGCGTGCTCTTGGCCGCGCCCGCGCCGCCCGGACCCGCTGAGGACTGTGCCTTCTGAGCGAGCTTTTCCTTCTCCGCCTGGGCCTGGGCCTTCCAGTCGCTGTCGACCTGAATCTTCGGGGGCTGTTCGTTGGGCATGGGGAAGTCCAAGAAAAAGTTAGGTGTGACGCGTCGTACCAATCACATGCAGAAGTATAGAGGTCCCCAACCGTTCATGCGAGAGACGCAACGGTGATCCAGACTCACGGCAGCGACTGCCTGAACTGCCGCGGCGACTGCCCCGTGATCTGCTTGAAGCGGCGAGAGAAGTGATAGGGATCGCAGAAACCCAGCTCCGCGGCGATCTGTTTGTCCGTCATGCGGGTTTGTTGGATCAGGCTCTTGGCCCGATCGATCAGGCGGACCGAGCGGTACTGCCCCGGCGGCAGCCCCGCGATCTGGATGAAGCGACGGCGAAACACGCTGTAGGACGTGCCGAGCTTGCGGGCGACCCCCGGAAGATTTAAAGGACGGCGAAGATCAGCCTCGAGCATGGCCTTGGCACGGGTGGCCCATTCGACGTCCTGCTGGCTCGGGCCGGCTGGGCGGTGCGTGAGCGCCTCGGCCAGAACCATCTGCAATCGGCAGGTCTCCATCAGCGGCGGCGCCCAACCCAGCGCCTCGGGCGCACCCAAGACCGACTCGAACCGCCAGAGCCAGTGATCCACGGGCTTGAGGTGCCGGATGGGCTGGCGGCGATCGAGCAGGCCCGCTCGCTCCCAGAGTTCAAACAGCGGGCCGGTGAAGACGAAGTAGAGCTCCCGCCAGCCCTGGGCGCCTGAACCGTAGTAGTGCGGCAGGTCGGGGAAGATCAGAATCAAGTCACCAGCACGGACGTCCTGCCGAGGATTTATGGCGTCCTCATAAAATCCATCACCTTCATAGACCAGCACAGCGGCGTAGCGACCTAGAACACGCATCTTTTCCGTGCAGGCGTGTGGCCCCTTGTTGAGTCTGCCCGCCTGTGTGATGATTCCAAACGACTTCCAATCATGGATTTGGGACTTGCTCTGAAACCCTTCGGTCATGTCGGCACGGCGTGGAGACATGCCCAAAACATACATCTCGTCGGCCATGAAGTCTATTGCTTCTCGGGAGATGCAGGCGATGATTCAAAGATCAAAAGACCACACCCCCATCCCTGTTCAGGAGCGGCTTGATGCGGGTCAAAATGGGCATACGTGAATTCGAGCTCGGCGGTCCCCACCTCGGCGTGCTGCGTGAATCGACCGACCTGCTGGGCGACTTCGACGCCCTACGCCGCCGCATGGTCGACGACGGCTACCTGCTGCTCCGCGGCCTGATCGACCCCCGGAAGGTGATCCAGGCGAGGCAGACGGTCATGCAGTTCATGGACGAGCAGGGGGCCCTCACGCCCGGCACGCCCGTCCTCGAGGGCGTCATGCCGCGCGGGGGCAAGAGTGTGGGCCTGATGGGCCGCAAGGGCATCACCCACCACCCCGACCTGCGGGCCGTCCTCGAGGGCGAGGAGCTCTTCCGCTTCTTTGAGGGTTTCCTCGGCGAGCGGGCCCTGACCTTCGACTACAAGTGGATGCGCGCCGTCGGCCACGAGCAGTTCACCGGCGCCCACTACGACGTGGTCTACATGGGCCGCGGTTCGGACCGGCTGTACACCACCTGGATCCCCATGGGCGACACGCCGATCGAGCAGGGGGTGCTGGCCATGTGCGAGGGCTCGCACAACCACCCGAGCTTCGAGAAGGTGCGTCGGACCTATGGCCGGATGGACGTCGACCGCGACCTGGTGCAGGGGTGGTTCAGCGACGACCCGCTGGAGATCATCCAGAAGTACGGCGGGCGGTGGCTGACCACGCCCCACTTCCGGGCGGGGGATGTGATGATCTTCGGCATGTACACCATGCACGCCTCGACGACGAATACGACCAATCGCTTCCGCTTGAGCGCCGACGTCCGCTTCCAGCCTGCGGGTGATCCGGTCGACGAGCGCTGGGTCGGCGACAACCCCATCGGTCACTACGCCTGGATGAAGGACCCGGCCAGACAGGTCGCCATGGAGACCGCCAAAGCGGCGTGGGGGATCTAGGCGGCAACCGCTCACGAGGTTCAACCGTGGACGTCTCCTGGGTGAGCCCGGCGGGCTGTTTCGCATCCATACCATGCGATACAGACCGGTTTGCGGTAGAATCCCGGGCGTGACGCTCAAGCTTCCACCTCGACAGGCGCCAGTCTTTTACGGAGGACGACTGCGCGTGGGCGTGGCTGTTGACGGGGTCGGCGCCTATGGGCGGGGCGTGCTGCGCGGGGTGCTGCAGTATGTCGCCAAGCACGGCCGATGGATGCCCATGTTCGAGCCCATTCACGCTTTTGACCCACGAACCCACACCGGCGACCTTGCGGGGCTGATCGTGCAGGTCAGCGTGCCCGAGGATGTCGCTCACCTCAAGGCCCTGGACATCCCTGTCATTAACGTTGGCGACAGCCTGGAGGTCGATCACCTGCCGCAGGTTCGATCGGACCACCAGGCGATCGGGGAGACGGTCGCGGATCACTTCATCTCCCGCCAGCTCCGCAGCCTGGCGTTTGTCGGTCACGACGGCGCCTGGTACGCGCAGCAGCGGTTCGTCGGGTTTGCACGCCGAGCGGCCAAGAAGGGGATCAAGCCGGCTGAGCTGTGGATCAAGGGGGGGGCGTTCATGATGGAGATCGGTAGGTGGCTCGATGCTCTGCCCAAGCCGGTGGGGCTGATGGGCTGCGATGACAGCACGGCCTCGCGGGCGATGCTGGTCGGTACCGACGCCGGGCTGCGGGTTCCCTATGACCTGGCCATCATCGGCGTGGACAATGACGAACTGATCTGCCAGACGGATATCCCCCTGGCCAGCGTGGCCGTGGCGGCGGAACGGATCGGCCACGAGGCGGCCGGCCTGGTCGATCGCATCCTCGCCGGCGATGAGAAGCCCTCGGGACCCACGATCATTCCCCCCAAGGGCCTGATCCTGCGGCTGTCGGCCGACGTTCTGGCGGTGGACGACGCGATCGTTTCCCGGGCGGTGGGCATGATCCACCATCACACCAAGCGATCACTGAACGTCAAGGACGTGCTCGGCGAGCTCAGGGTCTCCCGACGGACGCTCGAGAACCATTTCAACGCCGTGCTGGGCTACACCCCGGCGGAGGAGATCCGGCGGACGCGCGTCGCCCGCGCCAAGCAGCTGCTGATCTCGACCGACCTGCCGCTGGCCACCGTGGCCTACGACTGCGGCTTCGTCGACGCCTCGCACTTCGGCCGCGAGTTCCGCCGGCTCACGGGCATGACGCCGGGCCAGTACCGCCAGGCGACCGGCGTCGAGTCGTGAGGTTGTCGGGGTGGACGCCTAGGCCGAGTTCACACGAGGCGGCTTTACCGACGCAAGCCATCACCGCACGTCGGATGCGGGCTGAGTTTCCGCCCTTCTCATCCACGTCCGTCCGCCGCGCGATGGGGCGCCCGTGTAGCCCGAGCCGTAGGCCGCCAGGCTTAGGCGATAGGTCCGCTCGTAGAGCGGCGAGACGCGCCGGGCCTCGATCGGCGTGGTGTTGACCAGCAGCTTGAGCGACCCGTCGGGTCGGCGGACGATCATCTCCTCGCGGTAATCCCCGACGAAATCGCCGATGGCCATGGCCACCCAGGCGTGCGCGCCCATCTTGAAGATCGGCGGCTGGCTGAAGTCGTGGATATTCCCGTTCTCGTCGATGATCTCGACGGCCTCGTCGCCGTCCCACTCGATGGTCTTGGGGAGCTGGAAGTTATCCGCGATGATGGAGCCGTCGGCGGCGCACAGCCGGCTCACGGACCCGTCGGCTTCCGCGTAATAGCATTCCCAGCCCGGGTGGTCGGCGCCGGTCAGCACGTCGGCCGTGGCGCCGGAATGGACATGTTTGCCATTCGTGTAGACCCAGTGGGGCGTGCCGTCGGCCTGCACGTACACCGCCCCGCGACGCGGGTCGGGCGTGTTCCAGGCGTAAAGGTTGGCCACGGAATGGTGCTCGATGGTGTAGTAAACCTCCGGGCCGGGCAGGTCGGGCCGGATGTCGCCTAGCGCCAGCGTGTCGACGTGCCCGATCGTGAAAACATCTTCCTGCCCGGGCATCCAGACGGCCCACTTGACCCTGGCCTCGTCCCCGTCGCCGTCGAGGCAGACGCAGCCCCAGAAGAACTCGTCCATGCCGTCGCCGTCGATGTCGGCCGCGAGGGAGTTGTGCGCGCCGCTGCCGGCATACTTGGCCATGCCCTCGTCGAGCGTGGACCACATCCACTTGAGCGAGAGCTCCCGGCCGTCGAAGAGCCAGGCCTCGATCTTGGCGTGCTGATAGGTGCCGCGGTTGACGACCACCGCAGGCCGCTGACCGTCAAGGTAGGCCACGGCCAGGAGGTTGCGGTTCTGCTGGTTGTAGTCGCCCAGGCCGCCGCGGTTGGGCCAGGGGGCTTGGGCGCGGACCTCGCCGGTCACGCCGTCCAGGACGGTCAGACGCTCCGCCCCGCCGATGACGCGGTGGCCTTCCTTGTACTTGGCCATCAATGGCCTGTCGTTGGTCTTGGTCACCACCTCGGCCTTGCCGTCGCCGTCGAGATCGTAGGCGACGAAGGGCGAGTACCAGACGCCCATCTCGATGCCCTTGCCCAGGTCGAACGTCCACATGGGCCGCCCCGTCCGGCCGTTGATCGCCCGCAGCTTGAGCGACTCCTTCGAGGGCTTCCAGTAATGGGGGTCGACGGAGTTTTTCGGGAAGATGACGACATAGTCCAGCACGCCGTCGCCGTCGAGGTCAGCCGGGACGCAGCGGTCGACGTGCCGCCGGGCATCGACGGTCTGAACCTCCGGCTCGATGTCCGTCGCCAGCGGTACACCATCGACCGGATCGTCCTGTGGAACAACGGGAATGGGATCAATGGCCAGAACTTCTTTCCCCTGGTGCAGCACGCGTAACTGATAACGCACCCCCCGGCCTGAGATCAGATCCGGCGATTGATCGAGGTGGCTCGTCCAGGGGGTCTCGACAATGAGGTTCAAGGGGCCGTTCGGGGTGTCGGAACGGTACAGCCGGAAGGTGGCGTCCTGGGGATCGTCCGGCAGTAGACGCCAGGCGAGGAAGACCGATCTTTTGCCCTGCGGCAGCGCGACAAGGCCGCGCGAGTCGGCCGGCGTCGGAGCCGGCTGACCATGAGCCGTCAACGCCAACATGCAGAGGCACGGGAGAATCCATTGTGATCTGAGCATGCACGCCTCGTCGTAAGAGGGGGGCGGTTATTGACGTGAACGTTTCTTGCGCGGCTTGATCACACGAGTGCCTGGCGCGCCCGGGGCGGGCTTGGCCTCCTGGATGCTCTGCCGTCTGACCTTTTCTATCGTCGGGGCTGATCGCAGCTCCTTGATGCGATCTCGGATCGCCGCGGCCTTCTCGAACTCCAGGTGCTCGGCCGCCTCGAGCATTTCTTTCTCCAATTCCGCGAGGAGTTCCGTCACCTCGTACTCACGTTCATCGGCTTGGATCGCCTCGCGGGCCGTCCTCTGGGCACGCAGTTCAAACTCCATGCCCCGGCGGATCTCCTTGCGGATCGTCTGCGGGGTGATGACGTGCTCCTGGTTGTAGGCGACCTGGAGCGTCCGGCGGCGGTTCGTCTCGTCGATGGCCTTCCGCATCGCCGGCGTGACCGTGTCGGCGTAGAGCACCACCTGGGCGTTGACGTTGCGGGCCGCCCGGCCGATGGTCTGGATGAGGCTTGTCTCGCTGCGCAGAAAGCCCGTCTTGTCCGCGTCCGTGATGGCCACCAGCGAGACCTCCGGCAGATCCAGGCCCTCGCGCAGCAGGTTCACGCCCACCAGGACGTCGTACTCGCCCTGTCGCAGCGCCCGCAGGATCTCCACGCGGTCGAGCGTCTGGATGTCGCTGTGCATGTACCGGCACTTGAGGCCCTGCTCGGCGAAGTAGCCGGTCAGGTCCTCGGCCATCCGCTTGGTCAGCGTGGTGACCAGCGTCCGTTGGCCCTTCTCCGCTCGTTGGCGAATGCGATCGATCAGGTCCGCCACCTGTGTCGCGGCGGGCTGGATCGTGATCTCGGGATCGATCAGCCCCGTCGGGCGGATCACCTGCTCGACCACCTCCCCGCGGCACTTGTCCAGCTCATACGGCCCGGGCGTGGCCGAGACGAACACCACCTGCGGCCAGACCTGCTCGATCTCCTCGAACCGCAGCGGCCGATTGTCCATGGCGCTGGGCAACCTGAACCCATGGTCGACGAGGATCTGCTTGCGGTTGCGGTCGCCGTGGTACATCGCCCGCATCTGCGGCAATGTCACGTGCGACTCGTCGATCATGAGCAGCCAACCACCATCGCCCGTCGGCGCGTTGCGGTGCGTGACCACCGGCACGTCATCACGTGAGCCATCGACGTAGCCGCCCTCGTACACACCGCCCACGGCGTCGGGGAAATAGTCCATCAGCGTGTAGGGCTTGGCCCCGGGGGGCCGGCCGTCAAGGTGGCGAGAGTAGTTCTCGATCCCCGGACAGAAACCGACGTTCTGGATCATCTCCAGGTCGTAGCGCGTGCGGGCCTCGAGCCGTTGGGCTTCGAGCAATTTGCCCTCGGTCTTGAGGTCCAGGAGGCGCAGCTTGAGCTCCTGGCTGATCGAGTCGACGGCCCGGCTCACCTGGTCCTCGGGCACGACGTAGTGGACGGCTGGGTAGATGAACAGGGTGTCTTGTTCACCCAAGAGCTCGCCTGAGACGGTGTGGATGAGCTCGAGCCGTTCGACCGTGTCGCCGAAGAGCTCGATCCGGCAGGCGAACTCGTCGCCGGCCTGGTGCAGCTCGATCACGTCGCCGCGCACGCGGAACGTGCCGCGCTTGAGCTCGATGTCCGCCCGCTGGTACTGGAGCTGATTGAGCGCCAGGAAGAAGTCCCGCCGATTGATGGCCTGCCCGCGTGTCAGGCTGATGACCGACTTCTTGTAAGCGTCCGGCGAGCCTAGGCCGAAGATGCACGAGACCGAGGCGACGACGATCACGTCGCTGCGGCTGACGAGGTTCGTCGTGGCCGCCAGACGCAGGCGGTCGAGGTCGTCGTTCCGCGAGGCGTCCTTCTCGATGTAGATGTCCCGTTGCGGGATGTAGGCCTCGGGCTGGTAGTAGTCGTAGTAGGAGACGAAGTAGCAGACGGCGTTATGGGGGAAAAGCTCCTTGAATTCCTCGTAGAGCTGGGCGGCGAGCGTCTTGTTGTGGCTGATGACCAGCGTGGGTTTGTTCACGTGGGCGATGACGTTGGCCATTGTGAACGTCTTGCCCGAGCCGGTGACGCCCATGAGGGTCTGAAATCGTCGGCCCTCCTCGAGTCCGCGCGTCAACGCTTCGATCGCCTGGGGCTGATCGCCCATGGGCTGATAGTCGCTGACGAGCTGGAAGCGTTCGCCTGCCATGCGTGAGATTCATTCTAGCCGGGCGGAGCAGGGCGAGGTGATGCGACGGCGGCCTCAGTATCCGATCGCTTTGAGGAAATGTCCGAACGCCTCTTCATCCCGGATGTGCGTGTCGGGAATGATGAGAAAGAGCCCGTCGTGCGGGATCTGTCGCATCATCTCGGGCAGCTCGTCGAAGAAGTGCTCGGCAAACAAGATCAGGCGTGTACGCTCGAGGATCTTCCGCAGCGTGGGGACGAGCTCCAGCAGCGAGGGACCGGTGGACTCGATCGACAGCTCCACGCCCGCCAGCCCCGGGATGTCCATCACGTGTTCGTGATGCGCGTAGCCCGTGGTGTGCATGTGGAAGAACACCGCCTGGCCCAGCGCCCTGACGGCCAGGGAATCCAGGGGCTGAAAAATGTCTCGGTACATCTCCGGGGGGCACATGCCCATCGCGTCCTGCTGGAGCACGACGGTGGGCCGCGGCGCCCAGTAGCCGTAGCTGTGCACGAACCCGCTGTGCCTAGCTGGCACCAGGTCGAAGTGTTCCTGGACCACCCGGACCATCAGGTCATTGACCTTCGCGGCCGCTCTCGCGACCAGGTCCGGCGTGTCCATCAGGTCCAGAAAGAACTCCGTCTGCCCTCGCATCGCCGCGAGGATGTCCGACGACCCCCGCAGGATCGAGGGCGAGACCAAGCAATCTTCCGCCCCCGCCCCCGAAAGGCTGGCCACCTGCTGGCGCGTCAGGTCGTGCATCCGCTCGATCCACGCCGGCGCCGCGGGCAGCTTGGCGTCGAGGATCGACTGCATGGACGGCGCGATGTGGTCCGGCCGCAGCGATCCCTCGGCGTACAGCACGGGACAACCGCACGACGCCTCGAGCCAGGGAATGGCTCGCCAGGGCGTGCAGAAGGGCATCTCATCGTCGCTGAAGACGCGCCGGCGCGGGGCCGCGTGCTCATAGTCCGTGCGGACGAGCTCGTGCGTCACGTCGGCCGGTTCGACACGCTCACGGGGAAAAGGCTTCTTGAGATAAGCGATCGGCATGAACGTGGCTGAATCCGCCACGCCGATAGGGGGCCTGCCCTTTCCGCTCCGCAGCCAGAAACGCTGGCGGAAACGGTCGATCGAGGCCTCGAGTTGGGCGGGCGTCTTCATGGTGGTGAAGGATCACCAGTCCAGCGTGCCCAGCCAGGACTTGCGCAGGCCGTCGAGCGACTCACGAAGGAGCACGCCCTGCTTGTCCGTCCGGACGCGCAGCTCGGAATGATCGGCGAACCGTCCGACCTGGGCGAAGGGCACGTTGGCTGACCGCAGCAGCCGGACCACGGTGTCGATCGACTCGGGCGTGACCTCCAGCAGGTACCGGCTGGGCGTCTCGGCGTAGGCCGCTGCGACGGGAGTGATCGCCACGCCGCTGGGCACGCGGTCGAGGTCGAGGTCCAATCCGACCCGCCCCGCAAAGGCCATCTCGGCCGCGGCGATGAGCAGGCCGCCGTCGGAGCAGTCGTGGGCGGAGGCGATCAGGCCACGCTCAATCAGCGCCGCCACCGCTGCGGCGCAACGCGTGCCGAGTGAAAGATCCACGCGGGAGATTCGTGGGTCGGCTGTGGGATCGGCGTAGAGGCCGAGGTATTGCGATCCACCGAGTTGTGACTCGGTTGAGCCGACCAGCAGCAGGGCATTTCCGGGGGCCTTGGCGTCCATCGTACGGGCACGCCTGACGTCGGGGACGATGCCCAGGCCGGTGATCAAGAGCGTCTGCGGGATGGCGATGACGCGCCCGTCGTCGGTGGTGAACTGGTTGCTCAGCGAGTCCTTGCCCGAGACGAACGGTACGCCATAGGTCAGCGACGCGTCGTAGCAGCCCTGCGCCGCCCGGACGAGCGAGCCGAGTTGCAGCGGATCATCGCACTTGGGCCAGCAGAAGTTGTCCAGGATCGCGATCTGCCGGGGGTCGGCCCCGACGCAGATCAGGTTGCGCACGGCCTCGTCGATCGCCGCGACGGCCATGGCGTAGGAATCGCCGTTGGTCGGTAGGCCAAGCCCAGCCATCGCGGTCTCGCTGAGCAGCGGGGACAGCCCGCAGGCGATGGCGATGCCGCGATCCGATCCGAGCTTCGGCCGCAGCACCGCGCCGTCGGAGGGGCCGTCCTGCCCGGGGCCGACGAGAGGTTTGACCGCTGATCCGCCCTGCACCTCGTGGTCGTATTGGCGGATGATCCAGTGCTTGGACGCGATGTTGGGGTGGGCCAGCAGCTCATGCAGGATCATGCCCAGATCGCTCGGTGAGGCCTTACGAGCGATTCGCTTGCCGGCCGTCGAAGAATTCCGTGCCGCCTCCGGGCTCCACGTCGCCTTGCGGACGGGTCGCGGCAGGCCTTCATGCAGGAAGGGCATTGAGAGCCGCCCGACTTCCTGGCCGTGATAGGTCAGCACCAGCATGGGATCGCCAACACCTGGCCCACCAGCGTGCCAGCCGAACTGGCCCAGGTCGCAGAGGCTCACGTCCTCGGCGTCGCACAGGGCCTTGAGGGCAGCGACATTCTCCGGGGGCACGGCCAGGACCATCCGCTCCTGGGCCTCGCTGATCCAGATCTCCGTGTAGGAGAGGCCCGCGTACTTCAGCGGCGCGGTCTCGAGCGTCACGCACGCGCCGACCTGCGAGCCCATCTCGCCCACGGCGCTAGAGAAACCGCCGGCGCCGCAGTCGGTGATGGCGTTAAAGAGCGGCTTGCCGACCGACCCATCCGGCGGCTTGCGGGGGTCGCGGGCTTGCAGGATGACGTCCAGCGTCTTCTTCTGCGTGATGGCGTTGCCGATCTGCACCGCGTGGGCGAACTCGTCGGCGTGGGTGTCGGTCAGCTCGGCGCTGGAGAACGTCGCCCCGTGGATGCCGTCGCGGCCCGTCGCGCCGCCCAGGGCGATGATGCGGTCGCCCGGCTTGGCCTGGCCGAAGCACTTGTCCAGCGGGATCAGCCCCACGCACCCGGCGAAGACCAGCGGGTTGCCCAGGTAGTTGGGGTGGAAATAGACCGTGCCGTTGATTGTCGGGATGCCCTTGCGGTTGCCGTAGTCGCGGATGCCGGCGACGACCTGCTCGAGGATGCGTCGTGGCGGGATCACGCCCTTGGGCACTTCCTGGGTGTCCGGGGGAGCGACGCAGAAAACGTCGGTGTTGGCGATCGGTTTCGCGGCCAGTCCCGTGCCCAGCACGTCGCGGATGCAGCCGCCGATGCCCGTGGCCGCCCCGCCGTAGGGCTCGATAGCGCTGGGGTGGTTGTGCGTCTCGACCTTGATGCAGACGGCATCCTGGTCGTCGAACTTCACCACGCCGGAATTGTCCTTGAAGACCGACACACACCAACTCTTGTGCGGCTCCTTGGCCATGAGCTTGCCCGTGGCGGCCGCGATGGTCGATTTGAGCAAGTTGTCGATCACCAGCGAGCCGTCAGGCTGCGTCGAATGGTTCGGCCGATCCATCCACTGTCGCGGACCGGGTGTGTCCTCGTCGGCCGAGCCGGTCTGCGTGTACTCGATCCGGGCCTTGAGCGTCTTGTGCACGCAGTGCTCGCTCCAGGTCTGGGCGAGCGTCTCGAGCTCGATGTCCGTGGGCTCGGCGCCTCGGCCCCGGAAGTATTCCTGGACGGCCTTCATCTCGTCGAGGCTCAGGAACAGGTGCCCGTCGCGCGAGAGCTTGGTGAGGCCCGCGTCGTCGAGGTTGAGGATCGGCACGTGCGTTAGCCGGAATTGATAGGCGTGCGTCCGGGGGAACTCGGCCGGGTGGAACACGCCGATGTGGATGTCCTGGATGACCGGGTTGGCCAGGTTCTTCTCCGCGAACGACCGCAGCGCCTCCGCATCCAGGCCCTCGCCCACGAAGTCGTACCGGAAGCCGGTCCGCACCGACGCCTCCGTCGCGCCGGCGAGCATCTCCCGCAGGGCGTCCTGCGTCGACTGGGCCACGGGGTCCATGACGCCCGGCTGGTAGTGCACCTCGATCACCACGCCCGAATGAGGCGCCTCCGCTGAGCCAATCACCGCCGTCTGGTTGATCGGGTCCGCCAGCAGCTCTTGTCCCACGCGGGCCACGTCGTCAGCTGACAGCGCAGCCTGGATGAGATACACGCGGGCGGTGCGGACGGACCGGAGCGTCGGAAAGCTCGCCCGTGCCTGTCCCAGCACGCCCTGGGCCATCGGGTCCGGCTGGTCGGCGTGGGCGTAAACCTCGATGCGGTGGACGGCTGCGTTCATGGAGCCGCCGGAGACGTCTGAGGGCGGAGCGTCGGTCGGGGCGATGGTCATGGGATCTTTATCCAGCTCGCGGGTGGGGAAATCAGGGCGCGATGATACCGCTCCCAGCCCCGTCGAACCAGTGCGGCGGGCGTGTTCACAAGATCCTTAGACCGTGCAGATCTTCACCGCTTCGGCCAGGGCCTTGATCGGGTCGCCCTTGGGGCTGAATTCATGCCCGAGGTACCCGTCATATCCCGTGGCCGCGACGGCCTTGCAGATGCCCCGGTAGTTCATCTCCTGCGTGTCGTCGAAGTCCC
>JADZCW010000179.1 GCA_020851395.1 Phycisphaeraceae bacterium | reverse complement strand
GGGCGTGGTCGACAAGGCCGTGCCCGCGGTGGAATGCTTCAAGAACTTCTGATGCACGCGGTGCGTCCGGGTGGGAGGAACAGGCTGTGGCGGTGGACCGCAGGACTTTCTTGGCTGGGCTTCTGGCGAGTGTGGCGGCAGCGTCGCGGCCCGGACTGGCAAGGGCGATGGGAGCGTTTTCCATGGAGCAACGATCAGCGTCAGGCCTGGCGGACATCCGGAGCATCACGACCGACGGTCGGCGAGGCGTGCTGGTCAACGGCAGACCCTTTGTGCCGACGTTCGCGTGGTGGGTGGACCAGAAGCACCTCGACGCGCTGGCCGCGTCAGGCGTGAACACGTCACTCTCGCCGCGTGCGGACGTGACGTACGCGGAAACGGCGAGACGGCTGGGGATCTATGTGGGAGCCAATCCACGGAAGGATCTGGCGAATCACGATCGTGTGGCGATGTGGATGCAGGAGGACGAGCCGGACATCCGCATCGAGGGCGGGCCGCGCCTGGAGATGACGCCGGAAGGGGACCCCCGGAAGGTGACCACGGACATTGCGGCCGAAACGCTGATCGATCGCGCGATGCCCAGCTTACGTGAACGAGAGCGAATCTGTCGGGCGATGGGGGATGGAAAACCCATCTTCCTGAATTTCTCGTACCTGCTGATGGATCGCTACTGGGGGCCTACGAGCGTAAGTCGGCCGCTCTACGCGGCGATGAGCCAGACGGGGGACATCCTCAGTTGGGACATTTATCCCATCGCGGCGGGCGGGCGCGTGGACTGGCTGCCCCTGATCTGGCTGGGCACGGATGTGCTGCGTCAGGCTGCGCCGGACAAGCCTGTGTTCGTCTTCCTCGAGTGCGTGCGGATCAGCAAGCACCGCAAGGCCCGCGACCCGAACGAGACGGAGATGCGCAACGAGGTCTGGCAGGCCGTCGCGGCCGGGGCGTCGGGGATCGGCTGGTTCACGTTCGGGCCCGAGGGCGAGCAGGACTTCGCCACGCGATCGTTCCAGGTCCCGCCGCAGAATCAGGCGGCGATGCGGCGGATCAACGACGAGCTGACGGGTCATGCGGCGCTGGTGCACGCGCCGGAGCTCTGCCGGGGCGTGCGGATGGGTACTGACGGCACCCCGGAAGTGTGTGTGTCGCTGCGGCGGGACAAGAAGCACGTCTACTTCATCGCGGTGAATCCACGATTGGATCGCCAGGCGATCGACTGGGGCGGCGGATTGACCCTGATGCCCTCGGCGGATCAGGCGGCGATCGACAAGGCGCTGGGCAAGCTCAAGAGCAGCGTGTTTGAGCCGCTGGACGGACTGGAAGTGCGGATCGTTCGGGTGTGACGACCCCGCCTATTCGACCGCGCGGTAGCGGAGGATGCGCAGCGAGTTGAGCACGACGACGACCGTTGAGCCCTCGTGCAGCACGACGGCCATGCCCAGGTTGGCGAATCCCAGCGCGGCCAGGGGGCTGACGACGCAGATCACGCCCAGGGCGATGCAGAGGTTCTGGGTGATGAGTCGGCGACTGAACTGAGACAGGCCCAGCGCTTCGGGCAGGCGGTCGAGGTCGGAGCCCATCAGGACGACGTCGGCGGTCTCGATGGCCACGTCGGTGCCGGCAGCGCCCATGGCGATGCCGACCGAGGCCTTGGCCAGGGCGGGGGCGTCGTTTACGCCGTCGCCGACCATGGCCACCGGGCCGTATTTCTCGATCAATTCATCGACGAGCTTGAGCTTGTCGGCCGGCAGGAGGTCGGCGTGGCATTCGTTGACGCCGGCGGCCTCGGCGATTGCGTGGGCGGTGGTGGGGTGATCGCCGGTGGCCATGACCAGGTGCTCGACGCCCAGCTTGCGCAGGCGATCCAGGGCGTGGCGGCAGTTCGGGCGTGGCTGATCGATCAGGGCCAGGACGCCGATGGGCTTGCCGTCGCGGAAGACGGCCACGGCGGTCTTGCCCTGCCGGTTGAGGTCAGCCAGCATGGACTCGAGCGCGGCGGGGTCGGCCGCGAGGGAGGGCTTGCCGATGGCCACCGGTGAGCCATCGAGTTGGCCGCGAATGCCCAGGGAGGGCGTCTGCTCGACGGCGGTGACGGCGGCGGGCGCGATGCGGCGCTGCCGAGCCGCGGCCGAGATCGCCTCGGCCAGCGGGTGACTGCTGTCCTGTTCGAGGCCGGCGGCGATGGCGAGCAGTTGCGACTCGTCCGTGCCGTTAAGCGGCAGGACGTCAGTGAGCGTGGGCTTGCCGGGGGTGAGTGTGCCGGTCTTGTCGAAAATGATGGCTTTCACGCCACCGAGCGATTGCAGGTACGCCCCACCCTTGACCAGGACGCCAACGCGGGCCGCTCGCGCGATGCCGCAGAGCACAGCCGCGGGTGTGCCGATGGCCAGGGCGCAGGGTGACGCGGCCGTGAGGAAGGCCATCGCCCGGTAGAACCACAGACCCCACAAACCCCACTTGGCCATCTCACCCTCGGTGCCGCCGATGTTCAGCAGCGGCGGGATGAAGATCAGCAGCCCTGTGGCGACGAAGACGATCGGGACGTAGATGCTCTCGATGCGGTCGGTGAAGAGTTCTGTGGGGCTCTTGGCCGTCTGCGCCTCCTGCACCAGGCGGACGATCTGAGCCAGGGTGCTCTCGGCCGCGAGCTTCGAGACGGTCACGACCAGCCGGCCCTCGCCGTTGAGCGTGCCGGCGAAGACAACGTCGCCGGGCTCCTTGGACACGGGCATGGACTCGCCGGTGATGGCGGATTGATCAAGGCTCGACGCGCCCTCGGTGACGGCGGCGTCGGCTGGGACGCGGTCGAAGGGCCGGACAATCAGGCGATCGCCGACGGCCAACTGCTCGACGGGGATCTCCTCCTGCGAGCCGTCGGCCTTGAGGCGGAAGGCGGTCTGGGGTGCGACGCTTGAGAGGGCGAGGATGGCGTTGCGTGCCCGGCTCAGGGCCAGGTGCTCGCCCGCCGCCCCGGCGCCGAAGAGGAACAAGAGCAGCACGCCTTCCTCGTACTGCCCCAGGGCGGCCGCCCCGGCCGCGGCGGCGAACATCAGCACGTCCACGTCCAGCCGGAACGTGCGGAGCGTGGCGATGGCGTTGGGGAAGGTATCGAGGCTGGCGGCGATCGCGGCGGCGGCCAGAAGCGTCAGACGCAGCCACATCGGTCCCTCGGCCAGGTGCACGCCCCAGCCGGCGGCCAGCAGCAGGGCCGAGAGGACGATCGCCCCGGCCTCGGGGTGCTGATAGAGCCAGCGGAACAACCCCGCCACCTGAGCCAGTGGCTGCCATCGCGGCTCGATGGGCTCGACCACGACCAGGGGATGCCCGCCGGCCTGACGTTGGACCTGGGCCTGATGGAAGTCCGGCCGCAGGCCCAGTTGGCGGAGCCGGTCGACGATCTGCGGGAGCTGGCAGGTTCGGCGGTCGAATTCCAGGCGTATCGTCCCCGCCGCGTAGGAGGCGACGACCGCCACCCCCGGCAGACGATTCAGGGACGACTCGACGGCGTTGGCGATGCGGTCGGAGTTCAGCCCCTCGACGGGCACGGTCATGTGCACCAGGTCCGGCGGCAGGCAGGCGCCCTGGCAGTGGAGCTGGCCCTGGATGGTCGACAGCGGCAGTAGCTCGGGGTCATACTCAAGCTCGACGCGCATGGCGTTCTCGTCGCGCTCGACGCGGACGTGCCGGACACCCGGCTCGGAGGTGAGACGATCCTCGATGCACCGCGCGCAATCGACGTGAGCGTCGGGGCTGGGGTCGTCGGAGACTGCGAATCGCAGGCGGACCTGTTTCACGGAGGGGTGCCTTTCCAGCCGGCGTGCGGCCGAGAGATTATCGGGGGGGCGGCCGCTCGTGTCATCTTTTCGGGCCAATGTCTCTAATGAAAAACCCCGCACGCGTGAGCGTACGGGGTTCTTGATTTTGCGTGGTGTGTTCGACGGCGTTCGCCGTCGGACGGGCTTACCAGCGCTGATCGCCGCCGCGACCGCCGCCGCGGTTGTAGCCGCCACGGCCGCCACCGCCGCCGCCGCCGCCGAAGCCGCGACCGCCGCCGCTGTTGGGGGCCTTCGGCCGCGCCTCGTTGACGGTCAGGGTCCGGCCCTCGATCTCGGTGCCGTTGAGCGCCTCGATCGCGGCCTTGGCCTCATCGTCCGAGCCCATGGTCACGAAGCCGAAGCCGCGGGACCGGCCGGTCTCACGGTCGGTCACGATGGCCACTTCGTCCACGCCGCCGTGCTGCGAAAAGATTTCACGAAGCCCGTCTTCCGTCGTCTTGAAACTGAGATTGCCCACGTAGATCTTCATACGTTCTCTCCGAGCAGCCAGGCACACGGGCGGATCTACCGAACAGGTGGAGAGACGTCGTGGGCGAGTCGCTG
>JADZCW010000178.1 GCA_020851395.1 Phycisphaeraceae bacterium | reverse complement strand
GAGCATCTGCGACTCGATCTCCCGCAGCCGCAGCTTCTCCGGGTCGGGGTTGACCAGGTCCGTGAACGCGTACCGGCTGATGATCCCGCGCACGCTGCGCAGCATCGACTGCAGCTGCACCTCCGCCGCCTCGGTCGTCCGCAGCCCCCGGAAGAACGCCAGCGGGTCCTTGATCCGCCAGACCACGTACGTCCGCATCACCAGGCTGAAACGGTCCGACGTCTGGAGCTCCTCGAGCTGGTCCTCGAGGATCTGCAGCCGCGTCGTGTAGTACTCGACCTGCTGCACCGGCCACGGCCAGCGGAAGTAGAGCCCCGGCTCCTGCTTGACGCTGCCGACCTTGATCACCTTGCCCGCCGCGTCCAACTCGGGCTCGACCGCCCGGTTGAACGTCGTCAGCACCGCCGCCTGGTCGTAGCGGACGGTGAAGGCGAACATGTACGCCAGCATCACCAACGCGATCAGCACACCCAGCACGATCGTAAAGCTGTTCCTCATAATCTCACCATCGTCCTAAAATGCCCCCGTGGGCTTCCAAGCCGGGCCCTTCAGGCCCGGATGATTGTCCTTCCTTCACACCCTCACTGCTGCGGCTGGAGGATGTTCGACAGCGACGTCGTCGATTCCTTGAGGTCCAGCCGGATCACCCCCGGAACCTGCCCACCGCTGATCGCCGCCGCTCCCGGGGGCAGCACGTAACGCCGCGTCTTGGGCAGCACCTCGGCCAGCACGTCCAGGTACTCCCGGGCCATGTAGTAGTGCTTGGCCCGGCCGAACGCGTCGAGCTGGGCGGTGAATCGCCACGCCTTGCCCCGCTCGGTCAGCTCACGCTCCCAGCGGTACGCCAGCGCGTCGTAGATCGTCTCGGCCGCCTGCCCGCGGGCCGCCGTCAAGAGCTGGTCGACGCGCACCTGCGCCTCGGCCGTCCGGCGCCGCATCTCTTCCGTCTGCTCCTTGCCCGCCTTACCCGTCGGCGCGTCCTGGATGAGCTTCTCGAGCTCCCGGATCGCCCCGTCGAGCTCGAGCGCCTTGTCCACCGACCCGGCCACCTGGGCCAGCGTCGCCGTGGCCGTGCCGCGGGCCTTCTCGATAGCGCTCTGCTTTTCCTGCAGCGCCTTGACCTGCTCGTGGAACGAGTCGGCCACCCCCGCTGTCTGCGGCGGGTGCACGCTGTTGACCCCCACGAAGATGATCTCCAGCCCCAACCCCGCCTCGTCCACGTCCGCCTGGATCTGCTTGCCCAACATCTCCGCCGTCGCCAGCCGGTCCGTCGTCAAGAGCAGGTCGATGTCCCGCGTCACGAACAACTCGCTCACCCGCCGCTGCGCCAGCGCCCCGAGCAGCCGCCCCGGGTCATCCGCCAGCGTGACATATTGCTTGAGGTCCTTGATCCGATACTGCACCTGGATCTGCGACGCCACGAGCGTCATGCCCGGCGTCCGCTGCCCGCCCGTCGCCGCGGCCGCCACCTCGCCCGCCGGCGACCCCGCCGCGGGCCGACCCGCCAGTTCCAGCGCCACGGGCGTCGGCGCCGCGATCATGTACGTCTCTTCCTCCGCCGTGTGCTGGTTCGTCCACAGCACCGCCATGTTGGCCCCGTGCACAGCCTCGCCGCCGATGATGACCTCCTGCACACGCGTCACGTCATACTTCTTCGCCCGCTCGATCGGCCAGGGCAGCTTCACGTGCAGCCCCGGCCCCAGCGGCTCGCCCGTCATCCGCCCGAACCGCGTCACGATCGCCCCCTCGTAAGAACCGACGAACACCAGCGAGCTGCTGCCGACGAGCACAGCCAATCCCACCAGCAAGAGCGGCGTGATCGCCCTGCCCATGAGCTGGTAGAACCAGCTCCGCGACACCTCGAACCCGAACTGGTAGTTGATCGTCTCGTTGATGATCTTCGCCAGCGACTCGGGGCTGCTCAGCCACCCCAAGAGCCGGCTCTCGAACGCCGGCCGCGGCCGCTCACCGGGCCGACGCGGACGATAAATCCCGAACAGCTGCTGCAAGAGCGTCTCGACGCCCAACAGCGCCATCAGCCCCGGCAGGACCAGCGCCACCAGGCCCAGCGCCCAGAAATATCCGAAGTACCCCGCGATCGCCCCGGCCATCACCAACGCCATCCCCACCGCCGCGCCCATCAGTGTCGCCGCCCCGCCGCGCAGCAGCCGCCAGGAATCGACCTTCGTCATTCCCGCCAGGTACCGCGCCGCGATGAACGCCAGGAATGCCCCGGCCGCCCCGAACACGCCAAGCCCCACCGCGTTGGACGCCGGCCCCATTGCGATCGCCGAGAGGTTCGCCCCGGTGAGGATCTCACCGATCGGCTTGTCGATCCCCGCCCCCGTCTGCGCCGCCGTCGTCGCTTTGTCCACCAGCGACTGGTAGGCCGCTGAAAGCTGCCACAGCCCGATCCCCGTCAGATACACCCCCACCACCACGCTCACGCCCGACAGCCCCCAACTGTAAAGCCGGTCCAGCCGACGTCGGGCCAACCCCAGCTCGTCGTCCGCCTCCTGGAAGATCGCCGCCGAGTCCCCCTTGCCCGCCGCGAGCTGCTCGAGCTCGAGCGCCTCAGCCCGTTCGAGACGGTGCTGCTGATAGATCAACAGCAGGATCACCCACACCGGCAGCCCGCCCAGGAGCAGCCAGGTCAGCACGTGCACCGCCGGGCTCTGCGACCACAGCCCCATCAGGGCGCTGGTGATCAGGAGCCCGAGCTGCACGCCCAGACCCAGCAGCGACGCCGCCAATCCACGCTGGTATGTCTGCTGGTCATTTCCGCCGGTCATGCCGCCTGCCCTTCTGGATCGGCCGACCCCCCGACGCCGTCCTTACGCAACCGCCCCCTCGTCTGTTCCCATGCCCCCCTCCGCCGCGAATCAACACCCCTCCCGCATCGTCGTATCATAAAGCCTCTCGATGATTCGCTCCCCCGGCGTCCCGCCCCCCGGCCCGCCGCCCGAGGCTCCCCATGCTCCAACAACTGCTCACCCTCGCACGCAACACCTTCGCCCAGTCGATCCGCCAGCCGATCTTCGTCATCCTCCTGCTCGCCGGCATCCTCGCCCTGGTCCTCAACCCCTCCCTCGCCGCCTACACCCTCGAGGACGACGACACCCTCCTGGTCGATATGGGCCTGAGCACCATCGCCCTGGTCTGCCTGCTCATCGCCGCCTTCACCGCCACGAGCGTCATCGCCGACGAGATCGAGAACAAGACCGTCCTGACCGTCATCGCCAAGCCCGTCGCCCGTCCGCTGTTCGTCCTGGGCAAGTTCCTGGGCATCGCCGCGGCCGAACTGGTCGCCTTTGCCATCCTCGCCATCGTCTTCCTGATGACCGTCCGCCACGGCGTCCTCCAGGCCGCCAGCCAGCGTCCGGACCTGCCCGTGATCGTCCTGGGCTTCGGCGCCTTCTTCCTGGCGATGCTCGTGGCCGTGCTGGGCAACTACCTCTACCGCTGGGTCTTCCACTCCACGGCCGTTTACAGCCTGCTGGCCCTGCTGAGCCTCGCCTGGGTGATGGTCCTCCTGATCAACCCCGAATGGCAGTTCCAGTCCATCACCGCCGACTTCCACGCCCACCTGCTCGACCCCCGCAAGCCCAACCTGCCCCAGGTCATCCTGGCCCTGGTGCTGGTGCTCCAGGCCGTGCTGATCTTCTCCGCCGCCGCCATCGCCGCCTCGACGCGCCTCAAGCAAGTCATGACCCTGGTCCTGTGCCTGGTCCTGTTCATGCTCGGCCTGGTCAACGACTCGGTCCTGGGCGCGTACCTTCGTCAGCACCCGCCGTCCGAGGCCGTCTCGGCGGCCGCGAGCCTGGGCTCCTGGCTCCTGCGCGGGTTGTATGGTCTCTTGCCTGATCTTCAGGTCCTCTGGGTGGCCGACGCCATCAAGCAGGAACGGCCGATCCCGCTGAGTTTCGTCCTCGCCGCCAGCAGCTACAGCCTCGCCTACACCGCCGCGCTGCTCGCCCTGGCCGTCCTGCTCTTCCAACGCCGGCAGGTCGGCTGATTCACCTACGGCTTATTGAACCTGCGCCAACGCCCCGGCCGGAAGCGCCGGCGGTGACGTCGGCCGAAGCCGCAGCGCCCCGCGACCCGACCCGCCCCGACCGATCTGCGCCTCGGCGTGCTCGATCTCCTCGCCCGCTCGCACCAGCCTGGCCGAGTTGAAGATCACCAGCACACCGCTGAGCAGGTGCAGCACCGCCGCCAGCCACGGCGCGATCTTGCCCGCCACGGCCAGCCCGCCGAACAGCAGGATGAACACCAGCCCGATGAGCATGTTCTGCATGATCACCGCGTAGGTCCGCCGCGACAGGTCGATCAGGAACGGGATCCGGTTGAGGTTGTTGTTCATCAGCGCGATCGTCGCCGAGTGGATCGCCACGTCCGACCCGGCCGCCCCCATCGCGATCGACACGTCGCCCGCCGCCAAGGCCGGCGCGTCGTTCACGCCGTCGCCCACCACCGCCACCCGGTGACCCGCCGCCTTGAGCTCGTCGACCATCTCCAGCTTCTGCTGCGGCAGCACCTGGGCCTTGTACTCCGTGTGCATCTGACCCGCGACGCGCTTGGCCACGCTCTCGCGGTCGCCCGTGACGATGAAGATGCGCTTGAGCCCCAGCTCGCGCAGCCGGTCAATCGCCGCCGGCGCCTCGGCCCGCGTGTTGTCCGCCAGCCCGATCCACCCCAGGAGCTTGCCGTCACGCACGACCACCAACACGCTCAGCCCCTCGGCGTCCGGCCCCTCGATCGCCTGCTTGACCCACGCCTCCGACGCCGTGTCGAGCCGGCTCTGGGCATGTGACCCGATAAACCACTCCGGCCGACCGACCAGCACCTTTTGCCCATCGACCTTCGCCGACACGCCCTTGCCCGCCGCCTCGCTGAAATCCGCCGGCTCGGGCAGGTTCAGCCTCGCCTTGCGCGCCACCGCCGTCACCGCCCGCGCCACCGGGTGCCGGCTGTTCTGCTCCACCGCCGCCGCGGCGCGCAGCAGGTCCACCGCCTCCACGCCCGTCGCCGGCGACAGCCGCGTCACTTCCAGCTCGCCCGTGGTCAACGTCCCGGTCTTGTCGAAGATCATCGCCGTCAGGTTCCGCGCCGACTCGAGGTCCAGCACGCTCTTGACCAACACGCCCAAGCGCGCCGCCGCTGACAGCGCCGCCACCATCGCCGTCGGCGTCGCAAGAATCAGCGAGCACGGGCAGGCGATCACCAGCATCGCGATCGCCCGGTCCCACGCCCCGTCCGGGTCCTTCCTGACCGTCAGGAACAGCACGATGCCCACGATCATGAGGATCGTCGGCGTGTACCAGGCCGAGTACCGGTCGATCACCCGCAGGATCGGGATCCGCGTCGCCTCAGCCTGCACGATCAATTCCTTGACCCGCCCGAGCGTCGTGTCCTGCCCGGCCTTGGTCACCTCGATGTCCATCACGCCAGTGAGGTTGATCGTCCCGCTGAAGACGTCCTCCCCCTCGCTCTTCTCCGCGGGGATGGATTCGCCGGTGATCGACGCCTGATTCACCGTGCTCGTGCCGCGCAACACGATCCCGTCCGCCGGGATGTTGTCGCCCGGCCGCACGCGGACCGTGTCGCCCGGCCGCAGCACCGCAGCGTCGACCTCCTGCTCCTGCCCCTCCGCCAGCTTCCTGGCCCGCGTCGGCGTGATCTTGATCAGCGACTCGATGCTCGCCTGCGCCCCTAAGGCCGTGCGGCTCTCGATCAGCACGCTGATGATCGTGAAGAACGCCACCGACCCCGCCTCGAGGTACGCCCCCTTGACGATCGCCGCCAGCACCGCCAGCGCGATCAGCTCCTGGAAATGCATGTGCCCCTCGATCAGGTCCCGCGCCGACCCGACGACCAACGGCATCCCCAGCAGCACCGCCGCCCCCGCCGCCAGGAGGTCCGAGTGCATCGGGCTGTCGTAGATGAACCTCGCCGCGAACGCGCACAACAGCAGCGTCCCGCCCAGCAGCGTGGCGAGGATCTGGAGGCTCATCCTGCCCTCCTGGTTGCCCAGGTGCAGGTGGTCGTGCATGTGCTGGTGACCGACGGCCATGGCGGGGGCACTCCGGGGGTCCTGGGGAACGAGCGGTCAGCTTGGCGTAGCGACTTATCTTATCACGCGGCGCGATGGTCCTGCCGGACCCGGCCACACGCAATTCTCTGTACGTCCCG
>JADZCW010000177.1 GCA_020851395.1 Phycisphaeraceae bacterium | reverse complement strand
GCACCACTGATCGATCGTCGCCCCCGTCGTCGGCGCCGGCCGCATCTCCCACGCCAGGGCCACCTCGAACTCACCCCCCAACTCGCTCTTGGCGATCAGCCCCGGATAGTTCTCCGCGTGCCAGTTGTCCAGGTACTCGTCGATAAAGCCGATCTTCTTCTTCGCCATCGCTCACTCCCTTTTGGCCCATGATCGCCCGCCCCCATGATACTCAGAACAACCCTCGCACCGCCGGCTTGGTCACCTTCCCCATCGCGTTGCGCGGCAGCCCATTGACCACCGCCAGCCGCTTGGGAATCTTGTACGCTGACAGCCGATCACGGCACCACCCGCGGAGCGTGTCCACGTCCAGCTTCTCGCCCTCGCGCAGCACCGCCGCCACCGCCACCGCCTCCCCCCACGTCGCGTCCGCCACGCCCACCACCGCGCACTCCCGGATCGCCGGATGCTCCAGCAACGCCGCCTCGATCTCCAGCGCCGACAGCTTGTAGCCCCCGCTCTTGATGATGTCCACCGACTGACGCCCCATGATCCGGTAGTAACCGCCCTCCACCACCGCCATGTCCCCCGTCCGGAACCACCCGTGGTCGAAAGACTCCGCGGTGGCCTCCGGCCGGTTCCAATACTCCCCGAACACCGCCGGCCCCTTCACCTGGATCTCCCCGGGTTCATTCTCCCCCGTCACCGTCTCGCCCCCCTCCGAGATCAGCCGGATCTCCACCCCCGGAAGCGGCCGCCCGACTGACCCCGGCCGTCGCTCCCCGTGGTAGGGATTCGACAGCGCCATCCCGATCTCGGTCATCCCGTAACGCTCGAGCAGCTTCTGCCCCGTCAGACCCGTCCACTGCTCGTGAACGCTCGCCGGCAGCGCCGCCGACCCCGACACCATCAGCCGCATCCCCGCGAACCCCGCGATCACGTCCGCCCGCTCAGCCCCCGACAGCGACTCGAGGTGCTGGATCATCTTCACGTAGATCGTCGGCACCGCCATGAACACCGTGTACGCCCTCGCCGCGACGCGCCCGAGCACGACGCCCATCTCAAAGTGCGGGAACGTCTCAACCGTCGCCCCCGCCCACAGCGCGCAGGACATCACGTTGATGATGCCGTGAACGTGATGCAACGGCAGGAACAGCGGGATGCAGTCGCTGGACCGCCATGCCCAGGCTTCAACGAGTGTCTCGACCTGAGCCTGGATGTTCGCGTGCGTGGTGACCACCCCCTTGGGCTTGCTCGTCGTCCCGCTGGTGTAAAGGATCATCGCCCGCCGCTCGGGCCCGATCGTCGGCAGCACCCGCCGCGGCGTCCCCTCCACCTCATCAAGGATCAGCAGCGGCACCTTCAACCGCTGGCAGAGCCCCGCAACAGTCGCAGCCGTCTCACGCGATGCAATCACGCACCCTGTCTGCGAATCCGTCAGCGTGTACTCCAGCTCCGGCCCGGTCGCCGAATGTGACAACGGCACCGCCACCCCGCCCGCCCGCCAGACCGCCCACTGGGTCGCGGTGTAGTCGAACCCCGCCGGCAGCAGGAACGCCACCCTCGCCTCCCGCAGATCCTCCGCGTCCTTGAGCAGCCTCCCAGCCAGAAGCCCGGAACGCTCAAGCAACTGGGCATAGGTGTATTCAACCGAACCCGATCGCAGCGCGACGCGGTTGGGGTGCAATCTGGCGCGAGCGACAAGCGAAAGCTCTTGCATCACAGGGTCCTTCCTGGCTCCGTGTCATTCAGATGGACGAAGGCACGAACATAAACACGATCTGACTTCTGTGCAAACCTATCGGGAGCAATCCGTCTTGTGCCATGCTCAAAACCACTTGAATCATCACGGCCCGGCACCGCTTTCGTTCCGCTCGCAGTCTCGTCCAGTGTCCATTGATCACAGCCACTGCAAGAGCGACATCGAGCGGCCGCCGACTCAATGCGTCAGACGCCCATAGCCATCCCCTGCGGCAACACACTCTTGCCGCAGGATCATACTGATGCGCAATTGATGTGACGGATGAGCCGTGAGAAGAACACCTATTAATCTCGATATATATCGCCAATGGTGGCCGCGGCCAGACGCCCCCGCTCAATCTGGCAATACTAAACGCCTCGCGTCACACGCCTCATAACAAGCCATTGACATCTCTTGTCCGAGTTCGATGGAAATATCTACCACGTTCTAGATATTCGTACATGAGCACAGCGAAGAAATATAGTTGTTTAATTAGCAGGTTACAATGGCCCTCGTTCGCAGGATGCCCTTGCGAACAAGGGAGAAGGGAGAAAGCACATGAACGGTATCGTTGCGCCTCGATGCCGGCCAGGCGTCGTCCTGGCCGTGTCACTGCTCGCGTGTCTGCCCGCCTCGGTCCACGCCTCGCTCACGCTCCTGCCCGCCGGCCCGCCGCTGGGCACCCACGTCGGCAACCTGGTGACCAACGGCAGTTTCGAGGCCGGTGCGCCGGTGCCGGTTGGCTCCATCAACTTCTGGGCTACGGGCACGGGGGCGACCCCGTTTTCGGTTCCACCGGGCTGGCAATCAGCCGGGGACACCCAGACCTACGCCTACTGGGGCGCCGATGCTCCCAGTGCGCCGTATCGCATCGGCGGCTCGGCGGTGTTGCCGCACGGGCAGTCCGGCGTGTATTTCGGCAACGGCGCGGCGACGGTGGACCTGCTGCCCGCATTCCAGGCGGACCGGCGGGTGACCTTTGCCGGCACGCCGACCTTCACCCCCGGTTTCGGCCAGCCCTCGCGGCTCTGGCAGAGCGTGTCCACCAACCTGCTGCCCGCGCCCAGCTACTTGCTGAGCTTCTGGGCCTCCGGTGAGGCCGCCGGCTACGGCGGCGGCGGACCCGGCTACGACGGCATCTTCGGCCTGCGCGTCACCAACGTCCTGCCCGGCGACCCCATTCAGTACCTGGTGGTGCCCAGCGGCGGAACCAGCAACTACGGCGACGCCCTGCGCTACGAGTATTCCTTTACGCCGCTCAATCCGTTGTTGCCGGTGACGGTGGAGTTCATCAATTGGGGGCACATGGACCTGACTCCGCACGGCGGCTACGGAACCACCGAGCTCGTCATCGACGACGTCATCGTCAACCCCGTCCCCGAGCCGACCTCCGCCGCCGTCCTGCTGGGCCTGACGGCCTGGCTGCTTCACCGCCGCCCCGTCGAACGCATGTCCTAACTCGCTCAGTCCGCGTCCCGGCACGTCGCCGAGACGAGATTCGGTCCAAAAACATTCGAGGAGAGAGAAAGATGAAACGATTCACGTGTCCGAGCCTCATGGCCGGTGTGTTGCTCGCCCTCGCCGGCGGGCTGATCGCCGTCCCCGCCGTCCACGCGGCCGTCAGCGGCGTCAACACGCCCGTGACGTCCGCCGCGTCCATCACCTTCGACGACACCTTCTCGTCCGCACCGCCCCTGGGCATCACCTTCACCGGCCCATCCGTCAGCCCCTGGAACGGCTCGCTCGTCTCGCTCCCGACGACGACCGACCCCAACACCGCCGACTTCGCCTCGGGTGACATCAGCGCCAGCTTCGCCGGCAACACCTACGCCATCAACCTCGCCAACGTCACCCTCAACCAGGCCGTCCTGAACACCGGCACCGCCCACCTTACCTTCGCCTTCAACATCGAGTTCCAGCTCGACGGCGCCGGCCTGCCCCTCCAGCCCACCCTCTTCCCCAACTTCGTCGTCAACGGCACCGTCCAGAACATCGCCGGCTCCTTCGCCGCCGTCACCGGCTTCATCGACTACTACGGCGTCAACACCGCCGGAACCTACAGCGTCCTCGAGACCGTCAACTACAACAGCATCTGGACCACCCCCGGCAATTTCACCGGCACCGCCGCGGGCGTCCCCGTCAGCGGCACCACGCCCCTGCTCGTCGCCAACACCACGCTCACCCTCAATGGCGTCATCAACTTCCAGGTCGACCCGGCATCGATCAACGCCTACAGCGTCATGGTGCCTGAACCCGTCTCGCTCGCCGTGCTCGCCATCGCGGCGGCCATGGCCGTCCTACGTCCCGTCCGGCCGCATCGATGCCAGCCGTAGACCCACGCGGGGGCTCGGCCCCTGCCGACGACCTGGTCTCGCAACGACAACGCCGCCGAGCCCTCTCGGCGGCGTTGGCCGTCTAACGAGCCGCGCGGGCTTCTTCACGCGGCCTGATCGGGAACCGGCCGACGAACTCGCGAGCCCGTCCACCCTCCCCGGTGTCACAATCGCCGACGACATCGCCATGGATTGAACGCTCGCCTCGCTGATCTCATGCTCACCCCACGGCCGCTCGGCCTCGACGGCCCTGACGATGCTCATCGTCTCTCAGCCGCACCACGCCCCGTCGCGTCCACCTGCTGATTAACCCAATCGAGCCAACCAGCCAGGTCATCGTTCTTGGCGCTGACCTCGATCAACGGCACGCGAGGCTTCAGACCCCGAACATCCGCCCGGAATTGCTCGAGATCAAACGGCACGTAAGGCAGCAGGTCCGTCTTGTTCAGCAGCAACACCGCCGCCTCCTGCACGAGGTAAGGGTGCTTGGCGGCCTTGTCATCACCCTCGCTGACGCTGAACATGCCGACCTTGACGTCCTGCCCCAGGTCGAATCCCACCGGGCAGATCAGATTGCCCACGTTCTCGATGATGAACAACTCCACCCCGCGAAAATCGATCCGCTGCATCGCCTGGCGGACCTGGTTGGCGTCGAGGTGACAGCCCTTGCCCGTGTTGACCTGCACGACCTGGTCGCACCAGTGTGCCAGGCGGTGGGCGTCGCGGGCCGTGGTCAGGTCCCCGACGCACACCGCGGCGCGCACCCGGCCCTTGAGCCGGCGCAGCGTCGCCTCCAGCAGCATCGTCTTGCCGCTCCCCGGAGCCCCGATCAGGTTGAACGTGAACACCCCCGCCCCGCGGAGACGCTCGCGGTTCAGGCCCGCGATCTCGTCGTTGAGCTTGAGCACGTTCTCGACAATGCTTATCTGCATCCCTCGTCCCCGGGCGTCCGCCCGGGCTCCTCGACCTCGACGCTCAGCAGCATCAGCTCGTCGCTCCGATCCCGCGTCTCAACCTCCAACTGGCTGTCCTGCAGCGGGGTGCCGCTCGTCGCGGCCTGCCACGCGAATCCCATGGTATCAGCATCGATCCCTCGCAGCGCCCCGACTCGCACGCGCACCCGCCGCACCGTGACGCCCCCCGGCGTGTGACGACGCACCTGTTCCAACAGCATCCAGGCGATCGAGAGCTCATGCATCGCCCGCCACTCCGCTTGACGGATCCTCGACGACACGTGCCGACCCGGCGACCCCGACCCCCGCTCGCCAACGGCCGGTCCGGTACCCGATCCGATCCGACGCCCCGCGCACCACCGCACGCGCCGCGTCGGACATCGGACCGCCGACTTGTGAGCGGCCGATCGTCGCCCGGAGCAATCGCGCTCGCGGCGGAAGCATCCCCAGCCGACGCCACGGGGCGACCCGACCCGCCACGCCCAACCCCAAGACCGCACGAGCCGGCGTCACGACTCCATCGCCTGGATGCATGTCAGCTTCCTCTCCGCCCCCTCAGCAGATCCGGGGCAGTTGTTCGCCATAAGGTTTCTGGACCACCCGCCGGCCGCCGATGCTCGTGCGCAGCTCGCACATGCCGTCCGCGACGTCAGCGATCTCGCCGATCACCGCCGCGTCCCTGCCCAGCGGATGACCGCGCAGGGCCGTCAGGGCGTGCTCCGCCTCCCGCGGACGCACCACGATCACCACCTTGCCCTCGTTGGCGACCTCCAGCACGTCGAGCCCGAGCATCTCGGCCGCGTGCTCCGCGACCGGACGCACGGGGATCGCCGACTCCTCGAGCGTGACGCGCCAGCCGCTGCGCTCCGCCAGATCGACCGCCACGCCCGCCAGGCCCGCGCGCGTCGGGTCCCGCATGAAGACGACGTCGGGCACGACATGCATCAGGTGCTCGATCAGCCCATTGAGCGGTGCAACGTCGCTGGTCAGCCTCGAGTGCACCTCGGGCATCTCCCTCGCGAGCATCACCGTCAGACCATGCTCGCCGATGGCGCCGTTAATGAGGATCTTGTCGCCCGGTTGCACAAGGTCAGGGCTGACGCGCCGGCCCGTCGCCACGCGACCGACCCCGGCGGTGCTGACGAAGATGTCCTGGTCGTTGCCCCGATTGACCACCTTCGTGTCGCCGGTCACCACCTTCACGCCGGCCTCGTCGGCGGCCCGGGCGATCGAGTCGAGGATCGTCTCGATCTCCTCGACGGCGAATCCCTCCGAGATGATCAGCCCCAACGCCAGACCCATCGGCACGGCCCCGCAGACCGCCAGGTCATTGACCGTGCCGCACACCGCCAACCGTCCGATGTCGCCGCCGGGGAATCGCCACGGCTGCACGACGTACCCATCGATGGTCAGCGCGAGCTTGTCCTGCCCGACCGAGGGAAGGATCCCCGAATCCAGCAGCTCGCCCAGCACGGCGTTGCCCAGACGCGGCAGCACCGCCTGACGGAGCAGGTCGTCGGTCATCTGGCCTCCGCCGCCGTGCGCCAGCACGACGTGGCCTTGCCGCGTGTTCATGCCCTGACCTCCTGCCCCCGCCGCGCGGTACGTCCCGGGCACGTCCCCGCCCCTCGGTACTTGAACCAGGCCTGGCACGTGCCCTCCGAGCTGACCATGCACGGGCCGATCGGATGCACCGGCGTGCAGGTCGTGCCGAACAGCTTGCAGTCGCGGGGCGTCGCCTTGCCCGTGATCACCTGCCCGCAGAGGCACCCCCTGGGCTCGTGGTCTTCCGCGGGCGCCAGGTTGAACCGGCTCTGGGCGTCGAACGCTTGGTACTTGTTCCTGATGACCAACCCGCTCTCGGGGATAGTGCCTAAGCCGCGCCATCGCACCTCGGCCGGCTCGAACACTTCGTCCAGGAGCAATTGCGCCGTGCGGTTGCCGGTCGACGTCACCGCCTCGATGTACTGGTTGATCAGTTCGGCACGGCGGCCGCACGCCTGCTCGGTAAGCTCCGCCAGGGCCGCGGCCATCTGCACGGGCTCAAACCCCGCGACCACGCACGGCAACCCGTGATCTTCAACGATCGGGCGATAGACCTCCGAGCCGATGATCACCGAGACGTGTCCCGGACAAAGGAACCCATCCAGGCGAACCTCGCCCGCGCGAAGCAGCGCCAGCATCGCGGGGACGACGCGCTTGTGGCTGGCCAGCACCGTGAAGTTGACGACATGCCGGCGTTGGGCGGTGAGGATGGCCGCCGCCGCACCGGGCGCCGTCGTCTCAAACCCCACCGACGCCAGCACGACCTGACGATCCGGGTGCTGCTCAGCGAACGCCAGTGCGTCCATCGCGCCGTAGACGATACGAACCGAGGCCCCATGGCCCCGCGCGGTTTCGAGGCTGCCTCGAGCCCCCGGCACACGCAGCATGTCTCCGTAGGTGCAGAGGGTCACCTGGGGCTGCTGCGCCAGCTCGATCAGCAGGTCGATATCCCCCTGCGCCGTCACGCACACGGGACAGCCCGGCCCGCTCAGCAGCGTCACGTTGTCCGGCATCAGGCTGTGCAGCCCGCTGCGGAAGGCGCTGGTCGTGTGCGTCCCGCACACCTCCATGAAGACCAATTCCCGGCCGGCCGACCCGGCCGAGACGCGCAGACGCGACAGCGACGTGCAGAGGTCTGAGCCGGATCCCATCATGGTCATCCTGTCTCACGCGCGTCCGCGTCGCGGATCACGGCGAACGTCGCCCGCGCCTGCTCGGCATCCAGGCGCTGGATGGCGAAGCCGGCGTGAACAAGAACCCAGTCCCCCGGGCCGACGTCCGGCGTCATGAGGGTGCTCACGCGCACTCGGTTGCCGTGCATGTCGGCCACGGCTTCCTCGCCGTGGCAACTCACCAGTTGGGCGGGCACCGCTAGACACATAATGAATGTCTCAACACATTACGAGGGGGTGATCCTGTCGCCGTCGCGACCGCCGCTTGTCCAAGCGCCAGCCCACCGTCGCCGGCGGGAACGCGCTGGTGACGCAGCACGGTCAGCCCGTGCTGTTGGCACGGAGCGGTCACGGATCGGGTCAGTCTCTGGTTGTTGAAGACACCGCCGGAAAGAGCGACGGTGCGCACGCCCAGTCGCTCGCTGAAATGCAGGATATTCTCGACCCAGACCATGGCTAACTGGTCATGGAAGATCGCCGACCATTGGGCAGGGGACTGCCGGCCGGCAGGATCGTCGATGATCGCTCGCACCAGTGGCGACGGATCGATCACCGCAGGGGCATCGTCGCGGCGCAGGTGGAACATCGGGCGAGGCTCGAGCCCTTCGGCCACGGGCTCGGACATCGATTCCAGCATTATCGCCGCCTGCCCCTCGAAATCATTCCGCTCGCACACGCCCAGCAGCGCCGCCACCCCGTCGAACAACCGGCCGGCGGCGCTGCTCAGGGGGCAGTTGACGTCCCGGCGGATCATCGTGGCCAGCAGCCCTCGTTCATCTGCGTTCGGCATCAGGCGGGCCGCGGCGGGGTGACGATCGAAATCATCGCCCAGCGCCCGGTGCAGCAGCGCCATCGCGCAGCGACGGGTGTCGCGCGCCGCGGCGTCGCCTCCCGGCAGGCGCAGCCGATCCAGGTGGGCCAGACGCTCAAAGTGCGGCGGCTGCGCCAGCAGCAGCTCACCGCCCCAGAACGCGCCATCGGACCCGTAGCCCGCGCCGTCGCACACGACGGCCAGCGCTTTGCCCGTGTAGCCATGCTCTGCCAGCACCGCAGCGGCGTGCGCGTGGTGATGCTGCACCGGGATCAGCGGGATGCCGGCCTGGGCCGCCAGCCGCTGCGCATGCTTCGTGCTCAGGTACCCCGGGTGCAGGTCGTGTGCGATCCATTGCGGTCGTACAGCGAATAGATCGCACAGATCAGCGATCGTTCGCGTGAAATACTCAAACGCCAGCGCGTGTCGGAGATCGCCCAGGTGCTGGCTGAGCATGACGTGGTCGCCGCGCACGACCGCGACCGTGTTCTTGAGGTCCCCGCCCACGCACAGACCGACGGACTTGCTCGTGGTCGTCAGCCTGATGCTTCCGGGGGCGTAGCCGCGCGACCGCCGCACCGGCTGGGGGGGCTGCCCCTCGCCCGAGTCCAGCACGACCGAATCATCCACGCAGCGATGGATCGGCCGATCGTGCCAGAGCATCAGGTCGCAGACGCCCGCCAGCCGCGACACCGCCTCGCGGTTGTCGATCACCAACGGCTCATCGCTGGCGTTGGCGCTGGTCATCACCAACGCGTCGATCGAGCGGTCCAGCTCGTCGAACAGCAGGTGGTGGATAGGGGTGTAAGGGAGCATGACCCCCAGACGATGGTTCCCCGGCGCCACCGCCTCGGCGACGGGCGACTGGGCCGCACGCGGCGCCAGCACGATGGGGCAGACCGGCGACCGCATCAGACGACGAGCCTCCGCGCCGAGCCTGACCAGCCGTTCCGCCGCGCCCATGTCACGCACCATCAACGCCAACGGCTTGGCCTCACGCCTCTTGAGCCGACGAAGCCGCGCCACCGCGTCCTGCCGATCGGCGCGCACCGCCAGGTGGAAGCCGCCCAGGCCCTTGATCGCCACGATCCGCTCTTCCTCCAGCGCCCGGGCCGCCAGAACCACCGCGTCGCCCTGAACCTTCGATCCCCCGGCCTCGACCAGCTCCACGCGCGGGCCGCACAAGGGACAGGCAATCGACTGAGCATGGAATCGCCGGTCCGACCGGCACGTGTATTCCCCGTGACACGACACGCACATCGCGAACGACGCCATTGTCGTGTTCGACCGATCGTATGGCACGGCCCGGATGATGCTGAATCGCGGCCCGCAGTTCGTGCACGTGATCAACCCATGCCCGCGCCGTCGGTCGCCGGGGTCCAACAGCTCACGAAGGCAGTCCTCGCACAGCGCCGTGTCCACCGCGACCTGGGCGCTCACGGCATCCTCCGACGCATCCGACCGGGACGCCTCGATGCGAAACCCCTCCTCGTCCCGACGCAACGGCACCGTCCGAACCTCCACCGCTTCGAAGCATGCAAGCGGCGGCCGCTCGGACTCCAGGGCCCGCGAGAAACGCTCAAGTCGTGCTGCGCTTCCCTGAGCTTCGATGCTCACGCCTCGAACGTCGTTACGGATGAAACCTCTCAGGTTCAGGTCCTCGGCGAGACGCAAGACCTGCGGTCGAAGCCCGACACCCTGCACCTGGCCCCGGATGGTCCATTGCCGGCGCTCGGGTTGTTCACCGCTCATCACCGCGGGATCCATGATTTTCCCCCATGACCGCGGATGACGAAACCAGACAAAAACGATGATACCGCCTTTTTATCGCGAGGGCAAGACCATACCTGATCCCGCGCCGCTTCCGTCACTTATGAGCTCTGGCGGCCCAGAGACCGCCTCCCTTGCGGACTGGTGTCGTAAGCTCTTGGTGAAACTGGCGTATAAAACGACAACGCCGCCGAGGTGTCTCAGCGGCGTCTCGCGTGAACCGTGGGGCCGGCTTCTTCTGCAACCGGCCGGTAAGTAG